>NZ_RZPW01000151.1:0-9982 GCF_003998455.1 Mesorhizobium sp. M7A.F.Ca.CA.001.08.2.1
GACGAATTCTGTCATCAAGGGTCTCTGCTTGGTTGCCGGAACATTCGACCGATTTGGGGGCCTGGACAAGGCGATTTGGTCGAGAAAGTGCCGGCGGCACTTTCCGCCGGAGATGGCGATATACTATTTGGCAATAATCTGGCCATGGTGGAGAGGTTATTCTAATCGCTCACGAACTGAAATGAACCCCATGACCGCAACCCACGATCGCGCCCGGTTTCTGATCATCGACGACCATCCGCTGTTTCGTGAGGCGCTGCACAGCGCCGTGCAGATGGCCTATCCGGAAGTCGACACGGTGGAGGCGCGCTCGATCACCGAGGCGCTCGATCTTCTGGCCGATGCCAAGCCGTTCGACCTCGCGCTTCTCGACCTCTCGATGCCCGACGTGCACGGTTTTGACGGCCTGCTGCAACTCCGGACCCGCTATCCGCGCCTGCCCGTGGTGATCGTCTCTGGTTACGAGGAGCCGAAGATCATTTCCGAAGCGCTGTCCTATGGCGCTGCCGGCTTCATCCCGAAATCGGCGCGCAAGAGCGACCTCGCCGCAGCCATCCGCTCGGTGATGGAAGGCGCGATCTATGTGCCGGAGACCTATGAAGGCCGGCCGCCGGACGCCGACAGCGCCGACCGCGCCGACATGGTGCAGCGCCTGTCGACGCTAACGCCGCAGCAACTGCGCGTGCTGCAGATGCTGCGCCAGGGCCTGCTCAACAAGCAGATCGCCTATGAGCTGCAGGTGGGAGAGACCACGGTGAAGGCGCATGTCTCGGAGATCCTGCGCAAACTCAATGTCTACAGCCGCACGCAAGCGGTGATCGAGGTGTCGAAGCTGGACAATGCGGAGTTGTTTCGCGATCAGGCTGGGTTTTGAGCTTTACCCTGCCGTTCAAGGGGAGGGTATGAAGCTAAGCCAGCAAATGCGCCAGCAGCGCCCTTAGTTGGGCCGGCTTCAGTGGCTTGCGCATCAGTTCGATGCCGCCGGAGCGGGCGGCTTTGGCGACCGCTTCCGAACTGTCGGCGGTGACGATCAGCGCCGGCACGGCGCGGCCGAGATAGTCGCGGACTTCGGCGATGGTCGTGGTGCCGAGATCGCCGCCGTCGAGATGCTGGTCGGCAATGACGATGTCGGGCACCCAGTCGGTGTCGCCAAGCATGTCGAGCGCATCGTCGGTCGAGGTCGCGGCCCGCACCAGGCATTGCCAGCGTTCGAGGAGGAAGGTCATGGCCTGCAGCACTTCGATATCGTTCTCGACCAGCAGCACCTTGGTGCCGAACAGGCCATAGCCGCGCGGCCGTTCCATGTCGGCAACGCTGGCGATGGCATCGGCTGGCGCACCGATGCCGACGGGTACATCGATGTGGAAGATCGTGCCGCGTCCGACCTTCGACGAGAATGTCACGGGATGACCGAGCGCGCTGGCCATGCGGCGCACGATGGCGAGCCCGAGCCCGAGACCGCCACCGTCCAGTTCGGCATTGGCCGGCGAGGTGCCGCGGTGGAACTCCTCGAACACCGCCTCGCGCTGGTCGTCGGGAATGCCGCAGCCCGTGTCGGCGACGTCGATGCGGATGGTGTCGCCGCGATGCCTGGTGCCGACAAGCACGCCGCCCGAGCGTGTATAGCCCAGCGCGTTGGAGAGAATGTTCTGCAGGATACGGCGCAGCAGCGTGCGGTCGGAGCGGACCACGGCATGGACCGGCCGGAATTTCAGCGACAGGCCTTTCATCTCCGCCACTGGCAGGAAATCCGAGCGGAGCGACGAGAACAGCGCCTCCAGGCTGACGTCGCTGATGTCGGGCTGCACCACGCCGGCATCGAGCTTGGAGATGTCGAGCAGGGTTCGCAGCAGGTCCTCCATCGTCTCCAGCGAGCGCTCGACCTGCCGCACCAGTTTCTTGCCCTCGTCGCTGGTCTGAACTTCGGCGAGCGCCGAAACCGAAAGGTGGGCGGCATTCAGCGGCTGCAGCACATCGTGACTGGCAGCGGCGAGGAAACGGGTTTTTGACAGGTTCGCCAGTTCGGCGTTTTCCTTGGCGGCACTGAGGTCAATGTTCGACTGCTCCAGCCGCCGCAAGGTCGAGTGAAGTTCCTCGGTACGTGTACGCACCCGGTTTTCCAGCGAGATCGTGGTCTGGAACAGCGAAAAGGCGTTGCCTTGCTGGTCCATCGAGCGCTCGACGCGGCTGACCAGTGCCGCGTTGATCTTCTTCAGCTTTTCAAGATCGTTTATGTCCCTCAGCGGCATCTTGTTGCGCCGTCCTATTCCGCCGCCTGGCGCTCGCCGAAGGCGATGCCGGTGAAAGTCTGGTTCAGATGCATCGACCGGTACTGTTCGCCATAGGTGCCGAAGCCGATGACATTGTTGACCCGGTAGAGTTCCGAGATCTCGCGAAACACCTGCCGATTGCGTGCGTCCAGCCGGCGCAGCACGCAGTCGAAGCCGAGGATCATGTCGATACCGCCAAGCCTCTCCTCGACGTCGCGCAGGGCGGCGCGCGTCGATTCGACCATGTCCTTGGGCTGAGCGATCGACAGCACGACGCCATCGTCTATGGCGCAGAAGAACGACAGCGAGCCGTCGGCATGCATCTTCTGGATCGACCGGCAATAATATTGTCCGCCCACCTTCACCACCACGGGATGCGAGGCGAAGCTCAGTGGCGTCAGCATCTGCGCGACGATACCGACGGACGCGGCATATTCCTGCGCCGCATTGGTGGCGTTGAACTCGCGCACGATGCGGTGATCTGGATCGGAAGCCGTCACCACCAGTTTCTCATCGGTGGGAACGAAATTGTCGGTCTTGAAGACATGGAAGGGAATTTCGGTCGATATCAGCACGATGATGGCGCTGTCGGAGGTGACCTTGCCGTTCGAGATCAGGCGCGTCGTCTCGAATTTCAGATCGTCGCCGGCGGAGCCGCCAAGCAGCGGAATGTCATCGAGACCCCAGTGGATGGCTGAACTCACCGCTTCTTCGGCATAGGAGAGCCCGTCGATGAAGCAGAGCGCGAAAGTGCCTTTGGTCCGATCGCAACCGAGGCGTGCGCGCAGCGATCGCCGCAGGGTCTCGACCTCGCCGGTGATCCTGTCCATACCCGACGAGGACAGATTTTCGACCATCACGCTGACGGCGGTAAACGCGGGGGACGGAAGCAGCATGGCCAGCACATGACCATCCTCGAGACCTTGCGGCGTGATCTCGCCGGCAGTCGAGCAGCCGGCGTGGTGGAGCGCCGGCGCGTGGGTCATGAGCGCCTGGGAAAGGGCGCTGGCTTCGACCAGGCTCTGGGAAAAGAACAGCAGGGCAAAGCCCGCGTCGATGGCGGCTGCTTCCAGTGCGATCGCCTTGGCGAACGCCTCCATGTCGGGCTCGTCCGTGGTGAGCGCCGACAGGCCGCATGCATAGCGCGTCTGTGAATTGGCCAGCGATGTTCTCCGCATTTCCTCCGACGCTTTTTGTGCGCGGCTGTTTTAAATGCTTCTGGCGCGCGGGCGTCGACCGACATTGTTGCCTTCAATCGGCGGTTTGGCAATGGGGCCACCGGCACCGCATGTTTGGGCGCGGCCATGACCGAAAGTACAATGTGCCGCGTTTGCGACGTGCTGTTTTTTGTCCGATGTGCGGTGTACCAATAACGCATGGCCGATGCGCCAACGCCGCGTTGGCAACGTGATGACCAAGGTTGATACCCAGGGAGGGACCATGTCGGACGTTTCGTTGATGGTGAACGGAAAGCGGGTCAGCGGTGCTGCCGAGGACCGAACACTTCTGGTTCACTTCCTGCGGGAAAATCTCGGCCTTACCGGCACGCATGTCGGTTGCGACACCTCGCAATGCGGTGCCTGCGTCGTCCACGTCGACGGCAAGGCGGTCAAATCCTGTACGATGCTCGCGGTGCAGGCCTCCGGCTCGACCGTGTTGACGATCGAGGGCCTGGCCAATGGCGCCGACCTGCATCCGGTGCAGGCCGCCTTCAAGGAACATCACGGGCTGCAGTGCGGCTTCTGCACGCCGGGCATGATCATGACGGCGACCGACATGATCGGTCGCCACCCCGAAGGGCTCGACGAGGCGACGGTGCGTGCCGAGCTCGACGGCAACATCTGCCGCTGCACCGGCTACCACAACATCGTCAAGGCGATCCTCGCCGCATCGACGACGATGAAGGGGTCGAAGGGTAAGGCGAAACAAGCGGCTTGAACGAGGCAGTAGGGCAATAAGGCAGTAGGGCAGTAGGGAATCGGAGCCAATTTTTCCCTACTGCCGTACTGCCCTACTCACCTACTCCCCTACAATCTCGGGAGGAATTTCTGATGGGCATTGAAGGTGTTGGCGCTCGGGTCGCGCGCAAGGAAGACAAACGATTCATCACGGGCGCCGGCCGCTATGTCGACGACATGGTGGTTCCCGGCATGAAGCACGCCGCCTTCGTGCGCAGTCCGCACGCGCATGCGCAGATCAAGAAGATCGATGTGAAGAAGGCCCAAGGCATGCCCGGCGTCATCGGCGTGCTGACCGGCAAGGAACTCAAGGCCGATGGCATCGGCAATCTCATCTGCGGCTGGATGATCCACTCCAAGGACGGCTCGCCGATGAAGATGGGGGCATGGTCGCCACTCGCCTTCGACCGGGTCCGTTATGTCGGTGACGCCGTCGTCATTGTCGTCGCCGAGACCAAGGGGCAAGCGCGTGACGCCGCCGAGGCGGTCGAGATCACCTACAAGGAGTTGAAGGCCGTCGTCGACGCCTCCAAGGCGATGGACAAGGGTGCGCCGCAGATCCACCCCGAAGCGGACAACAATCTGATCTTCGACTGGGACATCGGCAATGCCGACGACACGGAAGCGGCCTTCGGGAAGGCAGCCCATGTGGTCAAGATGGACATCATCAACAACCGGCTGGTGCCTAACGCCATGGAGCCGCGCGCCGCACTTGGCCATTACGACAAGGCCGAGGATCACTACACCTGCTGGACGACCTCGCAGAACCCGCATGTGGCGCGGCTGGTGATGAGCGCCTTCTACAATGTCGCGCCGGAAAACAAGCTGCGCGTGATTGCGCCCGATGTCGGCGGCGGTTTCGGCTCGAAGATCTACATCTATCCCGAAGAGATCGTCTGCCTGTGGGCGTCGAAGAAGACCGGGGTGCCGGTCAAATGGGTGGCTGACCGGACCGAGAGTTTTCTGACCGACGCGCATGGCCGCGACCATCACACCCATGCTGAAATGGCCTTCGACAAGGACCACAGGATCCTCGGCCTGAAGGTCGAAACCCAGGCCAATCTCGGCGCCTATATGTCGCTGTTTTCGTCGGCGACGCCTACCTACCTCTATGCGACGCTGCTGTCGGGCCAGTACAATATCCCGGCCATCCACGCCAATGTGAAGGCGATCTATACCAACACCGCGCCCGTCGATGCGTATCGCGGGGCAGGGCGGCCGGAAGCGACCTTCGTCATGGAGCGCATGATGGAGACGGCGGCCCGCCAGTTCGGCGTCTCGCCGGCCGAGCTGCGGCGCAAGAACTTCGTCACAGCGTTTCCGCATCAGACGCCGGTCATCATGTGCTATGATGCCGGCGACTATGCCGCTTCGCTCGATGCGGCAATGAAGGCGTCGGATTATGCCGGCTTTGCCAAGCGCAAGGCCGCCGCCGCCAAGAAGGGGCTGCTGCGCGGCATTGGCATGAGTTGCTACATCGAAGCCTGCGGCATCGCGCCGTCTGCTGCCGTCGGCTCGCTCGGCGCCGGTGTCGGCCTTTGGGAATCGGCGGAAGTGCGCGTCAACGCGGTCGGCACGATCGAGGTGCTGACTGGCTCGCACAGCCACGGCCAGGGCCATGAGACGACCTTCGCGCAACTGGTCAACGAGCGCTTCGGCGTACCGCTCGATTCGATCTCGATCGTGCATGGCGATACCGACAAGGTGCAGATGGGCATGGGCACCTATGGCTCGCGCTCGGGTGCAGTCGGCATGTCGGCCATCGTCAAGGCGCTCGACAAGGTCGAGGCCAAGGCCAAGAAGATCGCGGCACACCTGCTCGAGGCCGACGAAGGCGATATCGTCATCGAGAATGGCGCGCTGAAGGTCGCCGGCACCGACAAGAACGTGCCGTGGTTCCAGATGGCGCTGGCCGCCTACACTGCCCACAATCTGCCGGGCGGCATGGAGCCCGGGCTGAAGGAGACGGCGTTCTACGATCCGTCGAATTTCACCTTCCCGGCGGGCTGCTATATCTGCGAGGTCGAGGTCGACCCGGAAACCGGCGTCACCGAGATCGTCCAGTTCGTCGCTGCCGACGATTTCGGCAACATCATCAACCCGATGATCGTCGAGGGTCAGGTGCATGGGGGGCTGGCGCAAGGCATCGGCCAGGCGCTGCTCGAAGGCGCCCATTATGACAATAGCGGCCAGCTTTTGACCGCGAGCTACATGGACTACACCATGCCGCGCGCCGGCGATCTGCCGTCGTTCAAGGTCTCGACCTCGAACACGCCATGCCCGGGCAATCCGTTGGGGATCAAGGGCTGCGGCGAGGCCGGCGCCATCGGCTCGCCGCCGGCGGTGATCAACGCCCTCACCGACGCCATCGGCAGCAACGATCTTGCCATGCCGGCTTCGCCGTCCACCGTCTGGGCCGCGATCCGCGCGACGAAACACTGAAAGCGAATAGCGAATAGGGAGTAGCGAATAGGGAAGAGAAGGCGGTGCGACTGGATAGATCCTATTCGCTATTCGCTACTCCCTATTCGCCCATTCACCCAAGGGAGAATTCCATGTACGCAGTCAACTATCACCGCGCCGCCTCGGTCGCCGATGCTGCCAAGCTGGTCAAGACAGGCGACGCCAAGCTGCTTTCGGGCGGTATGACGCTGATCCCGGCGATGAAGACGCGGCTTGCCGCGCCGTCCGACCTTGTCGACCTGTCGCGGATCGCGGAGCTGCAGGGCGTCAAGGTGTCGGGCAAGACCGTCACCATCGGCGCCGCCACCACGCATCACGCCGTTGCCAATGACGAGAAGCTGAAGAAGGCCTGTCCGGCGATTGCCCATCTGGCGTCACTGATCGGCGATCCGGCGGTGCGCCACAAGGGGACGATCGGCGGCTCGATCGCCAACAACGACCCGGCGGCCGATTATCCGGCGGCGCTGCTGGCGCTGGGCGCCACCATTATCACCAACAAGCGCGAGATCGATGCCGACAAATTCTTCAAGGGTCTGTTCGAGACCTCGTTGAAGGAAGGCGAGATCGTCACCGCGGTCACCTTCACCGCGCCGGCCAAGGCGGCCTATGAAAAGTTCCGCAATCCGGCATCGCGCTACGCCATCGTCGGCGTGTTCGTTGCCAAGGGCAAGGATGGCGTCAGCGTCGCCGTCACTGGAGCCGGCGATGACGGCGTCTTCCGCTCGAAGGAGATCGAGGCAGCATTGGCCAAGAATTTCGCGGCCTCGGCACTGGAAGGTGTGAAAGTGCCGGCGAAGAATCTGATGACCGACATCCATGCCTCGGCCGATTATCGCGCCAATCTGATCGCGGTGATGGCCAAGCGCGCGGTTGCGGCAGCCAACGCCTGAGAAACTGTTTGGAAACTCTACTCCGGCGGCCATCTGATGGCGTTTTCTGTGCTTCCGGTGCTCACGTACCAAAAGTACGCTCCGCTCCGGTTCTCGAAACCACCACCATATGACTCGCCAGGGCGAGTTTCGATCAGTCGCAGACAAGGAAAGGGGGCCTCCGTGGCCCCTTTTTTGTCGTGCGGCGGCCTGCATCCGTTCAGTTGCTGCTGGCATGGCCGCCGCACTGCTTGAAGCAATTCCGGCCGATACATCGCCCGGACCTGATCCGGCAGCAATCTCGCACTTGCACAAATTCATATTGCACTGCAATATGGACTGGGCGGGAATGCGAGCTGGGTTCGAAATGTACCGTCGTACCCTTCGCATACCTATTGCGAGAGGATCGGCATGACCGACATTTCCGCGACGCATGTCGTTCCGTCCCGATCCGCCGCCGACAGATCAACCAGAACAAGACTGGCCTATCTCGACGGCTGGCGCGGGCTTTCGATCGCGCTGGTTCTGATCGGCCATTTCTTTCCGGTTCCGGGAATCAATCTTGGCGTGCTGGGCGTCGAATTCTTCTTCGTGCTCAGCGGCCGGTTGATGGGCGAGATCCTGTTCATCGAACGCTACCCGCTGAAAAAATTCTTCAAACGCCGCTTCTCCCGCATCTATCCGGCTCTTCTGGTCTTCGTAGTCGTCGCGATGATCGCGCTCTCCGGCACGTTCCTCGCCTTCAAATGGAAGGCCGCGCTGACGGCGCTGACATTCACCTACAATTATGCCGGCATTCTCGTGGCTCGGGCAGGGGCGCTCGACCATATCTGGTCGCTCTGCATCGAGGAGCACGCCTACATCATCCTGGCGCTGATCAGCGTCATCGTCTCAAGTCGCTCTCGCGTGGTCGTGCTGCTCCTGGCGCTGGCCTTGCTGGCCATGGCCAATGGCGCGGTTTCGTACTGGGTCTTGGGGATGGACTACGAAACCACTTATTGGCGCACGGATGTGCACATCGCGTCGATCCTGCTGTCGGCTTCGATCTGCCTGCTCAAGGCCGACGGCAGGCTGCCGGCGTTTTTGAGAGGCAAGCATGTGGCCCTGGTGGCGACGGTCTGTGCCGTTGTCCTGTTCCTGGATCGGGTGCCGACGCCGATGCACTATCTCTTCGCGGTGCCGCTGCTGGCTCTGGCCGTCAACGCACTCGATTTCAGCCCACGGTATTTTTCCGGATTGCTGTCGTCCTGGCCGATGGCGACGCTGGGGCTGTGGTCGTACTCGCTCTATTTATGGCAGCAGCCGTTCTACAAATTCGTCTATGAGCAAGGCAGCGCGCCGATACCGATGCTGGCCGCGGTCTTCGCTTGCGCGGCCTGCAGCTACTACCTCATAGAGCGCCCGGCGCGCGAATGGCTCAACCGCAACTGGTGAATGCCGTCGTGCCCGGCCAGATGATCGTGAGTGCAGGTGGAGGGATCGCGCTTCGTAAGCAGACAGTCAATTAATTGTTTCTAATCTAACTTTCGGGAAAGCAATGACCTGCTTTCCGATATGGACCAGTCTCATTAGACATTGGTCGTATGGCAGGCATTCCTTATTGCCTCGCCGGCTTACCCGCCTAGTTTGTTCGCAGGACACATCTGAGAAGATGGTTCGAAGACGCATCTGGGAGGATGGAATGGATACGACCGGGGAAAGGGCGGGCGGCTGGCTCGACCGCTCACGCACCGTCGCCGAGCCTGGCTTCAGCAGGTGGATGGTGCCGCCGGCGGCGCTCTGCATCCACCTTTGCATCGGCCAGGCCTATGCGTTCAGCGTTTTCAACTTGCCGATGTCTAAGCTGATCGGCATCACCGACTCGGCGCCCGACGACTGGAAATTGACCGGCCTCGGCTGGATTTTCTCGATCGCGATCCTGTTCCTGGGCATTGCGGCGGCGTTCGGCGGTGGCTGGCTGGATCGCGTCGGTCCGCGCAAAGCCATGGTCGCTTCTGCCTGCTGTTTCGGCGGCGGCTTCATTGTCTCGGCGCTCGGCGTCTATCTGCACCAGTTGTGGATCATCTATCTCGGCTACGGCGTGCTGGGCGGCATCGGTCTCGGCCTCGGCTATATCTCGCCGGTCAAGACGCTGATCACCTGGTTTCCGGACCGGCCGGGCATGGCAACCGGCATGGCGATCATGGGCTTCGGCGGCGGCGCCTTCATCGCCTCGCCGCTGTCGGTTTATCTGATGAAGCTGTTTTCGACGCCTGAGCACATCGGCGTCGCCGAAACCTTCCTGGTGCTGGGCATCGTCTATTTCGTCTTCATGCTGATCGGCGCCGTTATCGTCAGGGTGCAGCCGGAGGGCTGGAGGCCTGCCGGATGGACGCCGCCGGCGGCACAGAATGCGATGGTGACGACGTCCAATGTCCATCTC
>NZ_RZPW01000152.1:0-9945 GCF_003998455.1 Mesorhizobium sp. M7A.F.Ca.CA.001.08.2.1
CTCTGATGATGCATCTTGCCCAACTCTGGGCAGTGGGCAGCGTCGCGCTGATGGTAATTCAGAACGAAATCGTAAAATTTGAACTTCCCGCTGGTCACCGCTTCTACTTTCCAGAAAAGGAAAGTGCCGAAAGGATAACCTTGCATAAGGCTGTCGAATAGACGCTCGATCTGCTCCGGTTTCCAGACAAACTCGCGTTGGATTGCGGGCAACACGTAGCTCTTTGTCTGTATGCGGCCGAGTACCTCGGCAATTGTGCCTCCTGGTTTATACAATGGTGTTTCCCCCCAAACCCTATTTTGGCGATCACCCTAACGGGTTGAACCCATCCGGCCAATATGGACCCTGAAGATTGTGCGAAGCAGGAATGAATTTCGCTACCCGGCCGGAATGTCCGGGCCTGTAATGAGTGGCCGATCCACGCACTGAGCCCGCCGCGACAGACTGGTGGGCAGTCAAGTGAACTCCCATATTATGCCGTACAGAAATGGACTGGATCGTACATGTCGCTTCGGATGATAAAGGACGTGCTCCGCCCCCGCGATATCTCCACCCACTGTACACTCTGTGGACGATCGACAAGCCAACAGCCCCATACTCAGGAACATATCTTCCCGCTCTGGCTCCAACAGAAGCATGGGCTGCTGAACGCGAGGGTCACCATCCCCAACTTTACCGACAAGCAGTACCGATCTGTCAAAATCGGGATTTGCGGACGCTGTAACAATAAGACATTCGGCGTGCTGGAAACCCGTCTCGCGCCGGCCTTCACAGCCGCCGATCCGTTCGACACTGTGAGCAGGCAGGATGCCGATACCTTGGCTGTTTGGCTTGGGAAGATTCATTGGCTGATGGCGCGCAAGAGTCATTCAGCAGTCGATCACAGAACCCGTCACGACAAGACGCCCGAGCGCATTCTGCCCGGAATAGTTCTCGACGGCATGCTCTATGCTGCGATGTTTATGCGTTGCTTCGCCACCAACAAGGGCATGTTTTCCTGTCACCTTGGTGACCCGCCTGTCCCCGAATTCTTCTACGAGGCGCCGTATTCGCTGTATCGCTTTCGGATCGACGAGCGCGACGGCCGATTCGAGACGTTCGACTTCCTGAACAACGCCGTCGTCGGGGGAGTGGCACTACGCAGCGGGAGCGTCGGTCTTATCTGCTTGTTCGACGGTGGTCTTCACCGACGATATTTGAGCGAACGGTATCGATATCTGCATGGCCAAGCTCTTCATCCCAAGCAGTTCGTCGAACTCTCCGCCCATCTTTTCTACGATCAGACGGTGCTGCACGAGGATGCACAGAAGGTCACGTACTACTGGAACGAGCACCTGCGCGCCGTCGTGGCTCAGACAAATACACCGCGGACATGGAACCCGTATTTGCAGGAGTATCACGACCCGGAACGGCACGCTCATATGCTGGGTTTTTACACGCAACAGGATCCCAAAGACATCCTGTCAGAGGACGGGAGGCTCTTTACATCGCTCAAGCGCCTCGACGGGACATTCCTGCCCTTCGCCGTTACTGAGGAGGAGCTTGCGATCGCCCGCGGGGATCCAACTCTCCAAGTTCGGCCGCCGGCCGATCCGGCAATCCGTCGGCGGCTCTTTGAAGGTTGAGAAAGCAGTGGTCGGCCACTGTCCGCCATCGCTATCTGAACAGAATTCCTTCAGTAGATGGTCTTGTTCCTGGCAGCTTGTGAAGCTCCGCCTCAGCAGACCGCCCCTCTCGTAGCTCATGGAAAATCCTTTCAAACGAACTGAAAAGCGCATCCTTGCCGTTATCTTCGTATTGGGCCGGCTGGCTTGATCGGGGTGCGAGACGTCAATAGCTTTTGCACCAAGCGCGAAGCGCATGCCATTCGCTAGGATCGCCCAGCGATACATTCAGGCCAGCGCAGTGCTTCGCACTCGGCAGAGACTAGGCAGGTTGATCGTTTCAATGGCTATATCCGCACGACGAGGGTTGGATCGAACTTTGCGTTTTCGTCCTCATATCCGCGTGGATTGCAGATGATGCGCGTGCTCCCGATCCGATATTCGCAGCTATCATGGGTATGTCCATGCACCCATAGAGCTGGATGTCCGTCTTCGATCACGTTGGATAGGTCGCTCGCAAAGGCGGCATTCAGCAAATCACTCTTGAAGCGCGGAGGGATGGACCATGGGTGCGGCAGGTGATGGGTGACCACGACGGTCTTGACCGGATCAGCCTTCAGCGCGGTATCGATGTACTGGCGCGAGTCCTGATGCATCCGTAACGCCGTCTCCGGCAGGAATCTTTGCCAGGGATCCCTCTGTTTCGCGATCAGCCTGTGGTCGTTCATGCGTTCGCGCGCGTAGGCCATGGCGAGTTCCGGATGCCCTTCGACCCGATAATCTGTCCATAGCGTCGCGCCGACGAACCGAACGCCATCGATAACGACGGAATCGTTCTCGAGGAAATACACCCTCGGGAACTGGGCGGCAGCATTGCGACCGTCTTCCAGTCCCTCCTTGATCGAGCCTTTATAGAATTCGTGGTTTCCGGCAACGTAGACGCACGGCATCGCCGGAGCGATATGCTTTGCGAGCCAAAAAACGCCGTTGGCGGGCGCGCGGCAAAGGTCTCCGGCGACGATGCAGACATCGGCGTCCGGGATCGCCAGGGCATGGTGCAAATCAGCGACTTCAAGGTGCAGGTCAGAAAGCAACCATACTTTCATAGGATCGAAACCTTGATTTCATTCACGTGGGCGCGCCGAGGCTCAACGGATCCGGGCATCATGAACGCGCGATGTTTCTTTCGACCGCTGCGCGATCAGTTTGGCGATGCGACGATCCGCTCCCTGACTTGATCCAGCACGGCGTCGAGTTCGGGTCCCTCAAGCGTTTTCCGTGCCAGCAAGATTTCGCCAAGGAAATCGATCGCGATCTCCTGGTTGACGACCATTTTTCGGGCGACGGCATAGGCGCTCTCCAGCCGGGCGTTCACCCGCATCGCGAGTTCGTGGTCGGTCGCGAGAAGCGATGTCCGGTCCTCGACCTTGCGGTGAAGCAAAGGCCATTTCTTCGAAAACCCCATCACGGTCTCCATGTCGAACGCCAATGCGGTCGCAGCCGCAAGATCGCAGGACTCAGAGCCGGATCCGGCGGCGACCGACCCCACGATCACTTCCTCCGCTGCTCGGCCGGCGAGTGAGGCGATGAGAACGCCGGTTAGCACCGCTTCGGTCTGCTCCCCCGGCATAGCTCCGGTGACATATCCGCCTTCCGGAGCCTCGATCGTTATCTTCACGATGGTTCCAAGATCCAGATGGAGGCGCGCCACCGCATGAGCGGATTCATGAACCGACATGCGGAACTGGAGCTGCAGCGATCGCAGAAGCATCGCGTCCTGGAGAAGACTGTCCGCGCTGCCAACAGCGTCTGCAGCCCTTTCAGCAGAAATGCCGGAGTCACCCGCAGCCTCGACAGCTATGGTCTTCTTGCTACGATGCTGTTGCGAGAGACGTGGTATGCGACGCTTTTTCATCTTCCAATCCTTTCGATCGTTGCCGTGCCCGATGGAACTGGCTGGCTCCGACGAGCTTCCCGACGACGGTTCATGAATGGTCCGCTCCCTGGTGGCTGTTCGCCTGCCGCGGGAGGTCGAGTAGACCAGCCGCCTCAAGCCAGTCCGCCAACTCGGTACAAGCAGGGTCTGCGTCCATAACGTGGCAGGTCAGAAGCTTGAGGATCACGGTCGGGATCGGCGTCCCGGTCGCGACGGCTGCGCGGACATAATGTCTTGTCACCTCGACGGCGATCGCTGGATCCTCCATGTGCGAGGTTCTGCAGTCACAGGAAGTGATGGGGCCGGCTCTGATGAGAGCGAGGCAGCTTTCAGTATGGCCGAGCAGCCCGAGCAGCGCTTCGCTGGCCATGTACCTGCCGAACGCCAGTGGCCGCTGCGGTGCAGGCGCCGAGGGATTCGCCATGGGAATCCCGCGCTCCATCAAGTTGTGCTTTGATCTGCTCCCGGGCGGATGATCGACAAGCGATGATCCTTCCACATCGTTGCGGGGTCGGTGCAGAAAGCCAATTGCTTCGCGATCTTTCATATTGCCTCCTATGTCAGCCCTATCGCTCCCGATCGTTTTGCCGGCGCCAGCTCATTGCCGGCCCCAATGGCGTTCACGCGCCTCGACAAGCTTCTCGACGAGCCGCTCAAGTTTCCTGATCGACCCGCCCGGCCAGTTGCTGGCCAGCGCAGCGAGCTCGAATCCTTCGATCGGTGCCGCCCAGCGAGGGTCATGCCCCGCCTCGAGGTAGAGCCTTTCGAGAATGCGAGGGGCGAGGAACGGCAACTGGTCGGGGCCCGGCTCCGGAAATCGCAGGATCCGACATCTATCCCGCATCACCGCGGGGACACTTCCCACCTCATTCGCCGTCATCAGCCAGGCCTCGGCCGGAATCCCCTTTACGACTTCGGCGGTGTCGAGCGCGGCTTCGACACTTTTGACGCCGTCCTCAGATTGCTCGGTGGCGAGGTCGTCGAGACAATTGGCAAGAGCCAAAAGTTCGACGCGACCACGTTTCTTCATCCGCCGTGACAGGCGGCTTGCGTATTCCCGGATATCGTCTTCGAGACGATCGCCAAAGAAATTCATGCCGCGTAGCAATTCTTCCTCGCTCGGAAGATGCAACCCGGCTTTCGCAGCCTTCAGGCGGCGGTCGAAATGACGGTCGAAAATGCCGACGACCCTCATGAATCGAGGCCGGCCTGTTCGGCAGGACGTCCGAGTCGATACCACCGGCTGAGCGTCCGCGCCCAAGTCCGGTCTTCGGACAGCAGCCACAAATCGGATGTGCCGATGAGCCGGCCCTCGCCGAAGAGCAGTGGATGGCCGGTCGAGAGCCCCGCAAGGCAGGGAACGGCCCGTTGGGCAAGGATCCACCGATCAAGGATGGGCGCTTCCTCATCCGCCATAGCCTCCGGCGGCACGCCGCGGCGGACGCGCTCCATGTCGTCGGCCAATGCGAGAAGACGGGCCGTCTGAAAGGTGAACATCTCATCGGTCAGCGTTTCGCGGCCAAATAGCAGCATTGGGGCCTCCTTGCTCCGATCCAGGATCCCGCGTGGATTCGAATCCTTTGATTCGCGGGAATCAACGGCCCGATAGATACGGCGCCGGAAAGATGGCGTCCATAGCGCCAATTATTGGCGCTGGTGGCGTCTATTTGTGGCGCCGGGATTCCTGTGGTCGAATGCGCGCTCACGACCAACTGTGTGCGTTTCGAAAAATGATCGTTCCAAACGAAATCCTGCGAGCCGCCCGGGTCGCCTTGGGTATCAATCAATCCATGCTCGCCGAGCTGTCGGGAGTGGGAAAGCGGACCATTTTGCGGATTGAAAGGAACGAGCGCGTCGCGGTTAGGACGCTGCAGCGCGTCCAGGCGGCGCTGGAAGCGCGGGGCGTCGAATTCATCCCAAGCGGGGACGGCAAAGGACCTGGACTGCGGATTCCCTTGTCGCTCCTGTCGCGCGACGATCTTCGGTTCTGATTGCCCAGTTAGTTTCGAGCCTTTCCGAGTATCCTTCGGATCGCATGACGCGGCAGTCTCTGCCCAACTGCCCGGATGTGTACTGAGGAACGTGAATTTCATAACAAGCTTGAGTTCTGTTCGGACAATTGGCTCGCCTTCGCGTGATTGACCGGCTGTCGCCCTCCGATGGATCGGCCTGAAACCAATCCGTCGAGCGCCTAACCCAAAGTAGGCGGCTGCTAGGTTGCGCGCGCCGCACTGGTTTGGCAGTGAAATCCCGCCTTCGATATCCCGCTTGCTTGCCCTGGCACATAGATACCTCCGGCTGAGTACGGTGCGCCAAGTTCGGCGTAGATGTCAGTCGCAGCTCCGTCTCCACATCCTTCGAAAAAGTAGGCGCTTCGTTCATTCCCATGTCACGCATCCGCCAGCGGCGTGCGACTGGCCCGATTCAGGTGCGACCCGAAATATCCCCGCGCCGTATTTGAGAGCAACAGTGTTGAGTTCATTGCGTTGGAAGAGCACAGGAGGACCTGCGATCTCCTTTCGAAAAAACGCTCCGCGACAGCACTGGCTCAAGGCCCGTCATCAAGCAACGCCTCCCTCGGGGGCTCGGGCAGCCAAATGGTCGATCAATCGCCTTAGCGAAATCGAATCAACTTCCCTGCTCGATCACCGTACAGCACCTTATGTGAGAACAGCTCTCACAATGCCATCACAATTCTCCTCAGGTAATAAATCTGACGCCTATGTTGACAGCCTCGCCGGCTGCCCCGCCATCATACCAACATGGAGTCCGTTGATGACATCGCTCGGCAGTTCCGCGCCGCAAGAGCACTGCTGGATATCCGCCAGGACAACGTGGCGGAACTGGCCAAAGTGAGCCGTCAAATGGTCGCTCGAATTGAAAGCGCCGACAAAAGCGTCCCCCACGATGCAATCGAAAAAATCTGGAAAGCATTTGAGCAGAAAGGGGTGATATTCTTAGAAGCGACCGATACTTACGGTCCTCCGGTCACTTTGAAACGGACCAAGCCCAAATCCAGTCCCTGATCGTCCCCCAGGAGTCAGATGGACACGTAGGCAGCGCGGAGGCCAACATTTGCCGTTGGGATGGTCGCAGCCGGCCCAACTTCCATGAACGCATAGCCTGAAGTAGACAACCTGCAGTAAATCGGTCACGTACACCCGGCATCGAGCGCCTCGTTGAGATCGCGCACCCCAGTGTGGAGGTCGCTTGCAGGTCCGACGTGCCGTTCGGTCAACTCGGGCCGCAGCGGTCCGGTCGCTGACCCTTCGGATCTGATTCCGGGAATCAATGCCAGCCGTGCAGATCAGACTTCGTCCTCCGCACTCGCCGAGATATTCGTCCGCCGCCGGGCGGGACCCCGGCTGGCGAGTTTGCGCTCGATATGGTTCTTCTGCCACGCCTGAGCCCGTAGTTGTGCCATGGGAAAAGTCGCTGATTTCCAAGGGTCCCGGCGAAACCGCGGCGGGACGAGTTGGCCCATGGACGTGGATTCCTGGCGAGGCTTTGCCAAGCTACGAAGTATCAGCCTGAGTGCCGGGCGAATTGCCCCAGGGGCCAATATCAGTCACCGGATCCTTGCGACTGCTTCGGAGAGCGATGCGAGCTTTCGGTCGAGAAGGCCAAGACGGCATTCTCCAATCCTTTGTGCACACACTCGAAAGAATAAGCATTACCTTTTGTCAACAATGACACGGCATTGCAATGAATCCTTTGCCATGAGAAACCGATCCACAAATATGAGAAGCCTTCCTATTCACGCCAATTGTTGACATTTTCTTCTAGAACTTATCGTCCATACTGCCCAACAGGGAAACCCCATCAGGGAACCCACCGTTACAATCGTTTTGTTGTTGACTTAAGCTTTGCGATATGCTCCCTACATCGCCCACGTGAATTTGCGGCATTAAACGTAGGAGGAAGCAATGGCCGATACCGACAAACCCGACCAGCCGTGGCTGATGACCGTGCCTGAAGCGGCCAGATATCTGCGGTTAGCGGAGTCGACACTCAATAAAATGCGTTGCAAGGAGGGAGGACCGCCATTCGCCACGGTTGGCGAACGTCTAATCAGATATCCTGAACCCGAAGCGAAACGGTGGCTTTACGCGCGCTTGCGCCATTCCACCAGACAGAAGCTCCCCCGCTGATCGCCAGATATTCCAATTTTTTGGCGGTAGCTCTTAGCTCCGCGCCGCCCTCGGCGACGCGGGCCGGGGCCAAGGGTTACGTCGTGATCACGTTCGCGTGAATTTCTGCCGAGTTCAGCGTGCCGACACGGTGCCGACACAGTCGCGATGTGCTTGACAAGAAGTTCGATGTCGGCGAACTGATACTCCATAAACAATTGAAATTATTGGCGATCCCGACAGGATTCGAACCTGTGACCATCGGCTTAGAAGGCCGGTGCTCTATCCAGCTGAGCTACGGGACCGCTGGCCGGCCCTTGGGCCGGCTGGATATTCTGGCGCCGGGCGCCGTTCAATGCGTCCAGGGCGTCCTGCGGTCATAGCGGAAATTCTCCGCATAGGAAATCTGGCGGCGCTTGGTCTCTTTCGGCTCTTCGACGCGGAAAGCGAGCCCTTGCTTTTCGGCGTAGGCGACCGCCTCTTCGCGCGTGTCGAAGCTAAGCCTGATCTGGCTTCTCATGTCTGCCGACGTCGTATAGCCCATCAGCGGGTCGATCTTCTTGCGCGACTCGGGATCGAATTCCAGCACCCAGTAACCGGTCTTGGCCTTGCCGGACTGCATCGCGGTTTTGGCTGGGCTGAAAATGCGCGCGGACATGGTCACCTCGTTCTTGTGCAAGGCAGCATCGCCACCCTTCGCCCGTCATTACTGCGCAATGCGCACGGCGGCAAGGTTTTTGCTCTCGCAGGTTTTTGCACTTGCCATGCACCACCGAAATGAATAGGCAACAGACCGTTCGGAGTGTAGCGCAGCCTGGTAGCGCATCTGGTTTGGGACCAGAGGGTCGGGAGTTCGAATCTCTCCACTCCGACCATCCCTTCACAGCCCAATGCCCGGCGCAGCCATACGGTTCACTTGCTGCGGCACCGGCCGTGTGTCCGGCAGCCGCGGGCGGTTCGGCAAACAGGGGGGGGGGTCAGATGCTTGGAATCGATGCCTGGGTGTCGCTTTTCGGACCGGCCTACTTTGCCTATGCCGGCATAACGGTTCCGGTCATGGTGACGTGGGCAATTGCCTGCGCCGCACTGGCGATGTGGAACAACCGTGAAAGCCGCAGACAGGCGAGGCAGGCCCCGGGCGCCGTGGTCTCCCGCTCCTGGCGTGTCAGTATCGGGATGTTTGTGCTGGTCGCCGCCGGCTATATCGCCGCTCACTCTGCCGTCTATCTCGCGGTCCGTCATTTCGCCAGAATGTGGCTCTGAGACCGGCCTCTCAGGCTAGATCTCGAACTCGCCCTGCCCTTCATCCATGGCACTGACGGTTTCGGCTGCCAGCGCCCTGGTGATCGGCGTCTTGCGTTCGAGCGCGGTCCGGTCGAGCCGCTCCACCACGCGCATCGCTGTCGCCAGCGAGCGCTCGATGCGGCGGACCAGATACTGCACGACATGCGGTTCGACCTCGATCTGACGGTCGGCGAAGAGTTTTGTGATGACGCCTGCCAGCAGGAGATCGTCGGGCTCATGAATTTCGACTGTCGCAGCCGCCTTCAGCCGCGAGGCAAGATCAGGCAGGCCAACACCCCAGGCCGAGGGAAAGCGGCGCGCCGTCAGAAGCAGTTGCGAGCCGGCACCACGCACCGCATTGATCAGATGGAACAGGCCTTGTTCGTCAACCGTCCCGGTATCGACATCGTCGATCAGCGCCGGCCGCGCGCCGAGATTGGCGATGCTGTCGCCGATGCGCCTGGCGTCGACCGCCGCCGCATTGGCACGGGCGCGCCAGATCGAGGCCAGATGCGTCTTGCCAGAACCCGCGGGACCGGCCAGCACCACCACCGGCGATGGCCAGTCCGGCCAGCGGTCGACCAGCGCAACCGCCTGGTTGTTGGTGCCGGAGACGACGAGTTCGTCACGCGAATAGCCGGTGCCATGGCCGAGGTCGAGCGGCAACTGGCGCGGCGGGTCGGTTGGCTGGGCAGTCACTTCAGCGACGCGGTTGCGTGCGGTGGCCGCCGCCGCGATCGGCCGGAAGCTGCGGCACAGGTGCCGCGCCGCGGCCCTTGTAGAGCGGCGATTCGAGATAGCGGGCTATTGCGAACCGCACCAGCACGGCGACGGCGGCCGAAGCCGGCACCGCGATCAACAAGCCGACGAAGCCGAACAGCGCGCCGAAGGCAAACAGCGAAAACATCAGCCATACCGGGTGCAGGCCGACGCTCTTGCCGACCAGCCGCGGCTGCAGGATGTTGCCCTCGATGAACTGGCCGATGAAGAA
>NZ_RZPW01000153.1:0-9930 GCF_003998455.1 Mesorhizobium sp. M7A.F.Ca.CA.001.08.2.1
CAGCCGCTCGCCGATGCGCGCCACCCGCTCGCCGCCGGCGTCCAGCCAGGCAGCCACCGGATCGGCCGTCTTGGCGTGGCCGGTGAGCGCCGCCACCGCGATGCCGCGCCGTGCCGCATCGATCGTGTCGGTGGCGCGCGAAAGCGCCAGCTGATCGTAGTAGTCCGATGGCGTGATCGAGCGTGCGGCATCCTCGACACGCGGAATGCGGAAGGCATCGCTGACGGCGAAGAACGCCTTGGCCGCGGCGACGATATCGGCGCCGGCGGTGCGCGCCGTCAGCGCGATGTCGGGGATGAGTTCCGCCACCTCGCTCAGTGCCAGCTGCCCGGCCAAGCTTTCCGGCGCGCCGGCCTTGAACAGCCCATGCCGCTTCTCCTCGATGCGCTCGCGTGAAAAGGCCGGCAGCAGCGAAACGAGCTTGGGCTCCAGCGCCTTGCGGGCTTCCTGCAACTCGGCAATGCGCTGGCTGAGGGGTGCCGTGCCGGCATCGTTCTTCAGATACCAGCCGCTGGTCACATAGATCAGCCGGCTGACCATCTGATAGAGATCGAGCTGCACCTGGCCGTCGATCTGGTTGTCGAGCGCGTCGATCTCGCGATAGAGCGCCGGCAAGGCAAAACCGTCACGCACCACCGCGAAGGTCCGCACCACGTCGGCGGCGGTGCGCCCGGTGGCCTCCTGCAGCCGGTTGACGAAGGACGGGCCGCCGCGATTGACCAGATCGTTGGCGACGACCCGTGTGATGATCTCGCGGCGCAGCCTGTGGCCATGGATCTCGGCGGCATATTTCTTCGCCATCTGGTCGGGAAAATAGCCCATCAGGTCGCGGTCGAAATGCGCGTCATCAGGCACGTCGCTGGCGACGATGTCGGAAAACAGCACAATCTTGGCATAGGCGAGCAGCACGCCGAGTTCGGCTCTGGTCATCGGTTCGCCACGCGCTTCGCGCTCGGCCAGCGCTGCCGGCGACGGCAGCGTCTCGACGGCACGGTCGAGCAGGCCGCGCGCCTCCAGCGCTGTCATGAAACGGCTCTGATGCGCGATGTCGGCGAGGCCACGCTTGCGGGCGATCGAAAGCGCCAGCGTCTGCTGGTAGTTGTTGGACAGCACCAGCGAGCCGACCTCCTCGGTCATCTCGGCCAGCAGCTTGTTGCGTGCCGGGCGTGTCAACGATCCCTTGCGCATGGCGGAAGCCAGCGCGATCTTGATGTTGACCTCCACGTCGGAGCAGTTGACGCCGCCCGAATTGTCGATGGCGTCGGAGTTGCAGCGGCCGCCATTCATGCCGAACTCGATGCGCGCCCGCTGCGTGACGCCGAGATTGGCGCCCTCGCCGATCACTTTCGCCCGGACGTCGAGCGCGGTGATGCGAATGGCATCGTTGGCGCGGTCGCCGACCTCGGCATTGGTCTCGGTCGATGCCCTGAGATACGTGCCGATGCCGCCGAACCACAGAAGATCGACCGGCGCTTTGAGGATGGCGGTCATGATCTCGACCGGCGTGGCGGTGGTCTTGGCCAGGCCGATCGCCGCCGCCGCCGCCGCCGGCAAGGTGATCGATTTCTGGTTGCGCGAGACGATGATGCCGCCTTCCGACAGTTTCGTCTTGTCGTAGTCCTGCCAGCTCGAACGCGGCAGCGCGAACATGCGCTCGCGCTCGGCCATCGAGGCTGCCATGTCGGGATCGGGATCGATGAAGATGTCGCGATGGTCGAAGGCCGCGATCAGCCGGGTTTTCGGGGACAAAAGCATGCCGTTGCCGAACACGTCGCCCGACATGTCGCCGACCCCAACGACGGTGAAGGACGAGGTCTGGATGTCGCGGTTGATCTCGCGGAAATGCCGCTTGACCGCTTCCCAGGCGCCCTTGGCGGTGATGCCCATCTTCTTGTGGTCATAGCCGGCCGAGCCGCCGCTGGCGAAGGCGTCGTCGAGCCAGAAGCCGTGCTTCTCCGAGATCGCGTTAGCGGTATCGGAGAAGGTCGCCGTGCCCTTGTCGGCGGCAACGACGAAATACGGATCGTCCGGGTCGCGTCTGATAACGCCGGCCGGCGGGATGACGCCGTCGAGGCCGATATTGTCGGTGATCGACAGCAGGCTGGAGACGAAGTTCTTGTAGGCCGAAGTACCGGCCTCGAAGATCGCGTCGCGGCCGGCGCTCATCGGCAGCTTCTTCGGATAGAAGCCGCCCTTGGCGCCCACCGGCACGATGACGGCATTCTTGACCTGCTGTGCCTTGACCAGGCCGAGCACCTCGGTGCGGTAGTCCTGGGCGCGGTCGGACCAGCGCAAGCCACCGCGCGCCACCGGACCGAAGCGCAGATGCAGACCTTCGACCTCGGAGCCGTAGACGAAGATCTCCCGCCACGGCCGCGGCGCCGGCAAGCCCTCGACCGCGTGCGAGTCCAGCTTGATCGCCAGCGACTGGCCCTTTTCTTTCGTATCGGCAACGAAATGATTGGTGCGCAGCGTGGCTTCGATCAGATTGAGGTAGCGCCGGATGATGGTGTCGTCGTCGATGTTCGGCACATCCTCCAACGCATCCTTGATCTTGGCCTTGAGATGCTTTGCGGCCACCACGCCTTCGGTCTCGGCTGTCGGACCAAGCCGGGCGATGAACAGCGCATGCAGGCCACGCGCTATGTCGGGATAGCGGTTGAGCGCGGCGGCGATGAAATCCTGGCTTTGCGGAATGCCGACCTGCTGCAGATAACGGCCATAGGCGCGCAGGATGGTGATCTCGCCAGACCACAGGCCGGCGGTCTGGGCGAGGCCGTTATAGCCGTCATTGTCGACGTCGCCGCGCCAGACGGAGAGGAACGCATCTTCGAACAGCGCGCCGCCATCGGTCAGGTCGATCGGCTGGCCGTAGCTGTTCTCAAGCTCCATGTCATGAATAAAGACTAAGCCGGGCCGATCACTATTGATCGTGCCGACCTGGTCGTCGCCGACCTCGAAAGTGCGCTCGCTGATGACGCGGAAGCCGATGTTTTCCAGCACCGGCACGCGGCGCGACAGCGCCACCGGGCTGCCGTGGTGATAGATCTTCAGCGATGCCTGGTGCGGCTTCTGCTCGGCATGGCGATAATAGTCGATGGCGATCGGATTGCCGGCGCTGATCTTGGCAATGCGCCCGGCATCGGCCAGCGCCACCGCCGCGCTGAACGAATCGCGGTAGCTTTCCGGCAGCCGCGCGGCAATCGCCTTCAAAGCCTGGTCGCCGCCACTGGCCTCGGCCGCATCGGAAAGGGCGTCCTCCCAGGTACGCACGATGTCGCGGATCGCCGCCTCTATCGTCGCTTGCTCGACCTTCGGCGTCTTGCCGCCGGAGCGGCCGATGATGAAGTGCACGCGCGCCAGCCCGCCCTCGGGAAAGGCCGGGTAGTAGGCCGACAGCCGGCCTTCGAATACGGTTTTCAGATAGGAGCCAATCTTCTCGCGCACGACGCTGTCGTAACGGTCGCGCGGCACGAAGACGAGGATTGAGACGAAACGGTCGAACTGGTCGGCGCGCACCAGCGCCCGCACGCGTGGCCGCTCGACCAGGCCCAGAATGGCGGCGGCATGTTTGCGCAGGATCGGCACCGGCACCTGGAACAGTTCGTCGCGCGGATAGCTCTCTAAAACGTTGATCAGCGCCTTGCCGGAGTGATCGTGCCTGTCGAAGCCGGACTTGGCGATGATGGTTTCGGCTTTTGACCTCAGATACGGGATCTTCATCACCGAGCGCGTGTAGGCGGTCGAGGTGAACAGGCCGACGATGCGCAATTCGCCCGCGAGCGTACCCTTGGCGGTGTAGGTCTTGATGCCGATGTAATCGAGATAGATGCGGCGGTGCACGGACGACTTGGCATTGGCCTTGGTGACGATCAGCGGCTCCGGCCCATGCAGGAAGGCGCGGATCTCCGGCGTCGTCGTTACCGCTTCGGTGCCGCGCCTGAGCACCAGCACGTCGGGATCGGACAGGATGCCGAGGCCAGGCTTTTCAGCGCGCTCCAGCGTGCCGCTTTCCTCGCCGCCGGTGTATTTGAACTCGCGCATGCCAAGGAAGGTGAAATTGTCGTCGCGCAGCCACTCCAGGAAGGCGAGAGCCTCGGCAACGCTCTTCTTGTCGAGCGGCACGGCCGTATAGCGGAATTCCGAGATCGCCTGATCGAGGCGGGCCAGCATTGGCCTCCAGTCGTGAACGGCGGCATGAACCTGGCCAAGGATCTTGCGCAGCCGCTCGCTCAATCCGCTCGCCTGCTCGGATGTCAGCCGCGGGATGTGGACATGGATGACGCTCAGCCGGTCGTGGCTGCCATCGTCCTTGGCGAAATTGCCGTCGCCGAGGATTTCTTCCACGCCGCCCTTGCCGTGGCGCACGACGATAACCGGATGGGTGACCAGGGTCGGTTCGCCCGATGTCTCGGTGATCTCGCCGAGGATGGAATCGAACAGGAACGGCATGTTGTCGTTGACGACCGTGACAACCGTCATCGGGCGGCCGTCTCGCACAACGCCCGAATCGGCATCGACGGCGACGACGCACTCGCCTTTCCTGTGAGTGGCGACTGCCTGGCCGGCGAGATCGGCAGCCCGCTCCAGGTCGGCCACATCGTAGGGAGCAATGTCTTCAGCTGGCGCGCGGGCGAGCAGATAGTCTGCAAGCCTGGCTGGCCTTTCCTCCGCTTTAAGCGCTGCCGTGGCTTTTTTCTTCGGCTTGCTCGCGGATTTCACGCTGGCCATGACGCACGTCCCTCCCGTCGAATGCTTTTACGACTATGGTAGCAGATGACCGCTGTTTGGCGACAAAGGTTTGACGGCTTGCCAAGAATTATCGGAATTTGGCGACAAGATGCCGCGCAACGAGGAGAAATGACCCATGACCGGTAAAATCAGCGCGCTTGATCTTGGCCAGGGAGAGCTGAGCGAGGCGACAAAAACCTATTTCGCCAAATGCGAGGAGAAGCTCGGCCTCGTCCCCAACGTGCTCAGGGCCTATGCCTTCGACGACAAGAAGCTGCGCGCCTTCACCGACATGTACAACGATTTGATGCTGGGTGAGTCCGGCCTGTCGAAGCTGGAGCGCGAAATGATCGCGGTCGCCGTCTCCTCGATCAATCATTGCTATTATTGCCTGACCGCGCACGGCGCGGCGGTGCGCCAGCTCTCCGGCGACCCGCCGCTCGGTGAAATGATGGTGATGAATTTCCGCGCCGCCGATCTTTCGCCCAGGCAGACGGCAATGCTCGAATTCGCCGTCAAGCTGAGGCAAGAGCCGGCCAAGATCGTCGAGGCCGACCGGGCCGCGCTGCGTCAGGCCGGCTTCACCGATCGCGACATCTGGGACATCGCCTCGACCGCTGCCTTCTTCAACATGTCGAACCGAGTGGCTGCGGCAATCGATATGCGGCCGAACGACGAATACCACGCCATGGCAAGGTGACGGATTGCGGCAGGGGCGAGACCGGGGCGTTATATTAGCAGTGTCGCATTCTCGTTGCTTGTTTGCCGGTTTGGTCCGATGATCGGCAGGCGGCATGACCGCATGCCGGTTCGATGCCGCTCACCAAGGGAGGAGAACATGGCGAAGTATCTCTACGTCTATCATGGCTCGGGCAAGATGCCGACCGACGAGGCCGAGCGGAAGGCCGCAATGGACGCCTGGAACGGCTGGTACGGCAAGCTCGGCTCGGCCGTGGTCGACGGCGGCAATCCGGTCGGCATGTCGAAGATGGTGCTGCCCGGCGGCAAGGTCGAGAACAATGGCGGCAGCAATCCGGCCGCCGGCTACACGATCGTCGAAGCGAAAGACATCGACGATGCCGTCGCCAAGGCCAAGGACTGCCCGATCCTGATGAACCCGGCCTTCAGCGTCGAGATCGCGCCGATCATTGAAGTGATGTGACGCGCCGGCTCAGGACCGCGTCGCTATGGCGGCCGCCGCACCGGCCATCGTCGTGGCGCTGATGCGATTGGCGATCTTCATGGCGCGCTTGCTCTTCAAAAGCTTGCGCGCCTGTGATGCGGCGAGCACCCAGGCGAGATCGATGGCGACCAGCACCACGGCCATGGTCGCCGTCAGCTCGACCCAGCCGACGATGCTGACCGAAGCGAGGTCGATGATGGTCGGCAGCAGCGCCAGGTAGAACATCATGATCTTGGGATTGCCGAGCGTCACCGCCATGCCGGCGAAGAACAGTTTTATCGCCGAATCCTCGCGCGGCATCTCGCCCTCTTTTGCATCGACAGGCGCGGTCCACATCTTCCAGGCGAGGTAAGCGAGATAGGCAACGCCGACCCATTTCACCACGACGAAGGCGAAATGGAAGGTCTGCGCCACGACAGCCAGCCCGAACACCGCCAGCGATAGCCAGATGCCCTCGCCGATCCACATGGCGAGCAGGAACGGGAACACGTCGCGAAACCCTTTCGAGATGACGCGGGCGACAAGCGCCGCGATCGATGGCCCGGGCGAGCCCGCGGCAACGAACAGAGCGGCGGCGAAAATCAGGAGCGAGGTGGGATGCATAACCGGGTCTCTGGTTGAAAACCTTCGATTTCGGATATTAACGCAAGTGGCTCGGCTGCGGTAGCACCGACAAAAGACCCTTGTCGGTCCGGCATGTCGCGGCTAGAAAGGCCATCGCGAAACAATTTTGAGCTTCACTTTGCCTACGTAACCGCCGGTCTCGCCAACTCCCCCGACACACTGCATGACACCGCATTTGCGGTATCTGTTTTCATTTTCATGTGTTCTTCTGGGCGGCGGTTCGAGACCGGTTTGGCACTGCTGAACCGTTGTTGCGCGCTGCCGCCCGTGACATCCGATTTCCAATCATAGCAAGCGACCGCCACGCCGCGCCCGCATGGGCATCTCGACATCGCCGGCCTGATGAACTTCCCGACGGGAAGGGCTTATCGGCATGTCTGGACTTCTGCGTATCCACTGGGCAATCGCGCCCAAGACCGCACCTCGACCGCTCATCAATTGCAACCGCTGCGGCACCGTGAGGGCCTATTGCAGCAGCGGAAAGTTCCGCGTCAACGCCAATGGCAAACGCATCGACGTGTGGCTGATCTATCGCTGCATCGACTGCGACAATTCCTGGAATTTCGGCATTTTCGAACGCTGCAACCGCCGCGACATCGACCCGGCGCTGCTGGCGGCGCTCGAAAGCAACGATCCTGCACTCGCTCACCGTCATGCCTTCGATGCGGTGGCGTTGCGCAACCGGATCGGGCGCGTCGAGGAGTTCTCCGATGTCAGCGTTCACAAGCGCAGGCTCGGCGACACCAGGGAAGCCGCGACCGTGTTGGAACTCCAGCTCGGGCTCGAAATGCCGACATCGCTGCGGCTCGACCGGCTGCTCGCAAGCGAACTTTGCATCTCGCGATCACGGCTTCAGGCGCTGGAGGAGAAGCGGCTGCTCATCGTTGACCCGGATGGAGCAAAGGCCCTGCGCAAGCCGGCCCGTGCGGGAAACACGATCCGCATCGATCTGGCCGGCGAGGCCGATCGGCAGGCCATCATCGCGGCTGCCGGTGGATGAACGAAAAAGGGGCGGAACACTGGTTGCTCCGCCCCTCTCCGCTGTTGGAAAAAATAAGAGCTTACGCCGCGCCGACCACCTTGGACGACTTCTCGAACCGCTTGCGCTCGTTCGGATCGAGATAGAGCTTGCGCAGCCGAATGGTCTTCGGCGTCACTTCGACCAGCTCGTCGTCCTGGATCCAGGCCAGCGCGCGTTCCAGCGTCATGCGGATCGGCGGGGTCAGCTTGACCGCCTCGTCCTTGCCGGCGGCACGGATGTTGGTCAGCTTCTTGCCCTTGAGCACGTTCACTTCAAGGTCATTGTCGCGGCTATGGATGCCGATGATCATGCCCTGATACACCTTGACGCCCGGATCGATGACCATCGGGCCGCGATCTTCCAGGTTCCACATGGCGTAGGCGACCGATTCGCCCTGTTCGTTGGAAATCAGCACGCCATTGGTGCGGCCTGGCAGCTCGCCCTTGTAGGGCTCATAGGCATGGAAAAGCCGGTTCATCACGGCGGTGCCGCGCGTGTCGGTCAAAAGCTCCGACTGGTAGCCGATCAGGCCACGGGTCGGCGCATGGAAGACAATGCGCTGACGATTGCCGCCGGATGGGCGCAGTTCGACCATCTCGGCCTTGCGCTCGGACATCTTCTGCACGACGACGCCGGCATGCTCCTCGTCGACGTCGATGACGACTTCTTCGACCGGCTCCAACAATTCGCCATTCTCGCCCTTCTGCATGACGACGCGCGGACGCGACACGGCGATTTCAAAGCCTTCGCGCCGCATCGTCTCGATCAGCACGGCCAGCTGCAATTCGCCGCGGCCGGAGACGAAGAACGAATCCTTGTCAGGCGATTCCTCGATCTTCAGCGCGACATTGCCTTCGGCTTCGCGCAGCAGGCGGTCGCGGATGACGCGGCTGGTCACCTTGTCGCCTTCGGTGCCGGCCAGCGGACTGTCGTTGACCAGGAACGACATGGTCACGGTCGGCGGATCGATCGGCTGCGCATGCAGCGGTTCGCTCACGCTCGGGTCGCAGAACGTGTCGGCGACGGTGCCCTTCGACAAGCCGGCAATGGCGACGATGTCGCCCGCCTGCGCTTCTTCGATCGGCTGGCGCTCAAGGCCGCGGAAGGCCAGGATCTTGGAAATACGGCCGGTTTCGATCTGGGTACCGTCATGGTGCAGCACCTTGACCGGCTGGTTGGCCTTCAGCGTGCCGCTCTCGATGCGGCCGGTGATGATGCGGCCGAGAAACGGATTGGCTTCCAGGATGGTGCCGATCATGCGGAACGGACCGGGATGAACGGTCGGCTCCGGCACATGCTTGATGACGAGGTCGAACAGCGGCGCCAATTGCTGGTCCTTCGGTCCTTCCGGATTTTCCGAAACCCAGCCATCGCGGCCTGAGCCGTACAGAATCGGGAAGTCGAGCTGCTCGTCGGTGGCGTCGAGCGCTGCGAAAAGGTCGAACACCTCGTTGACCACCTCGACATGACGGGCGTCCGGGCGATCGATCTTGTTGATGACGACGATCGGCTTCAGGCCGACCTTGAGCGCCTTGCCGACGACGAATTTGGTCTGCGGCATCGGCCCTTCGGCGGCATCGACCAGCACGATGGCTGAGTCCACCATCGACAGGATGCGTTCGACCTCGCCACCGAAATCGGCGTGGCCGGGGGTGTCGACGATGTTGATGCGGGTATCCTTCCAGTCGACCGAGGTCGCTTTGGCCAGGATGGTGATGCCGCGCTCCTTTTCGAGGTCGTTGGAATCCATGGCGCGCTCGGCCACGCGCTGATTGTCTCGGAAGGAGCCGGACTGCTTCAAAAGCTGGTCGACCAGGGTGGTCTTTCCATGGTCGACGTGCGCGATGATCGCGATATTACGGATTTTCATGTTCTGGTCTCGGAAGCGTTGCAGGCAGCAGGCCAAAAGGCGCTGCCTCTTTCGGTTGCGCGGCTCATACAGGGTTTTTCGCAGTTGCGAAAGAGGAGGCGCGTCACCAAATACTCATCAAATCTTAAGCATCTGCGTGTGAGATGATTTTGTTAACCAAGGCGGGAACCCTTCGGGGCCCGGGCAGTTCGAACATCATGACCGACAAACTCAACCGATTCTGGCCGCTCATCGCCTCTGTTGCCTTCGCCGTCCTGCTGGCGGCCAACGCCGCGCAGTCGGCCGCGACGACGAAGGAATCACGGCCTGCCTTGCCGTCAGAGGCACAGTCGGCCGAGCAGATTTTCGCCGACGCGCCCGACGGCGTCGACCCGGTGGTGACCGGCCCGGTCAGCGCCGCCTTCAAGCAGCGGCAGGACGCCGCCAACTGCGACAGCGCCGTCTGGCCGAATATCTCCATGGTCTGCTACCCGGACTAAGACATCGCGCGCCCTAGACGCG
>NZ_RZPW01000154.1:0-9911 GCF_003998455.1 Mesorhizobium sp. M7A.F.Ca.CA.001.08.2.1
GAGCGGTCGAGGATGTAGTGCCTTCTCGCCTCCCCCTTTGTGGGGGAAGGAAGGGAAAGTCGCCCTCTCAAAACCTTTCCAGCTTCCCTCGCACCTTCGCCAGAAACGCCGCCCTTGTCGCCGGTGTCGAGGCATCCATCAAATAGTGCGCCAGGAAAAAGGTCCGGCAGCGCGTGGCACACAGCGCCCGCATGCCACGCAAAAGGGTCTTGCGTCCCGGCTGGCCGACGACGACGCTCCACCAGGTCGGGGCGCCGCAGGTGGTGATGACGCCGACCTTGGTTACATGCGTCATCAGCGACTTGATCCGTCCCTTGCCGGCCGGCAGCTTGAAGGCGACGTCCGTTGCCCACACCCGGTCGAGCCAGCCCTTCAGCATCGCCGGCAGTCCGTACCACCAGGTCGGATAGACGAACAGGATCGCTTCGGCCCAGTTGAGCAGTTCGAAATGCGGCTTCAGTGCCGGGTCCTGCGGCGCCTGGTCATTGTAGGAGCGCCGCTCGTCGCAGCCCATCACCGGGTCGAATTTCTCCGCATAGAGGTCGAGCAGCCGCACCTCCCAGCCTCGTCGCATCAGCACGTCGATGGCAGTGTCGCGGATGGCGGCGCAAAAGCTCTCGGGTACCGGATGGCAGTAGACCACCAGGGCGCGCATCAGAACTCATCCATGCGGGCCGCGACCTTGGTCGTGAAAGCCTTGCGCGTGCCGTCGGTAGACAGGTTCATCGCGTAGTGCGCGAGGTAGGTCACCGGCGCGCCCGGTTTGACGGTGGCGCGCAGCATCCGCTTGATCAGCCTGCGCGGCGGATCGCCCATCAGCATGGCGCGGAACCGGCTGCCGCCGTAGGTGGTCACCGCCGCAACCTTGCGAATGTTGTGCAGCGACGGCTGCGCCTTGCCGTCGACCAGTTTGAACGACACGCCGGGCAAGAACACGCGATCGAAAAAGCCTTTCAGGATCGCTGGAAAGCCATAGTTCCAGACGGGATAGGAAAGCACCAGCGCATCGGCGCGCAGCAGGCGCTCGACATAAGGCGCGACAGCGTCGGCGGGGCCACGTGGGTTGTGGTAGTCCAGCCGCTCCTGGCGCGTCAGTCGCGGATCGAAACCCTCGGCATAGAGATCGCAGTCGTCGACCGTATGGCCCGCCGCCGTCAGGCGCTCGACGATCATCCGGTGCAGGCCGGCATTGAAGCTGGTCTCGACCGGATGGGCGTAGAGGACGAGGATGTTCATCATCCTACCTTCTGCAGCCCCCTGAACAAAAAAGTCCGCCCGGAACGGTAGTCGTAGTCCGGGTTCTCCCAGGCGATCATCTTGCCGGGGTTGAGGAGCCCTTGCGGATCGGTCTCGCGCTTGAAGGCGAGTTGCACCGCGTCGGTCTGCTTCATGCCGCCCTCTTCCAGCGTGTAGCGATGCGGGTTGAAGATCGGGCAACCGTTCGCTTCATGCAGGCGCACGATCTCGTCGAGCCGCGCCTCGGTCGTGAACTTGACCAGCGGCAGGCCGAAGCAGGTAATGTTGCCGTCCAGCCGCACGAATTCGAGATGCGAGAAAACCTCGCCCGGAAACATCGCATCCATCTTCTCGACAAGCGCCAGCTGGTTGGGAAAGGGATAGAACGACTGCAGATAGGTGATCGAAGGGTCGACGCGCAGCGCCCTCAGCGTGGTGTGGTTCCAAGCCAATTCATAGGCCGGCGGCAGGCCTTTTTTCTCATCCGGCGTCGCCGTGGCCGCATTGTAGATCACCTCGCCGCCGGCACGCCGGGTGAAGGCAAGAAAAGCGTCCAGCCCATGCTGCGCCACCATGACGACGCAAATGCTCTGCCCGTCGCTCAGGAATTTCTGGTGCCGCTTGAAATAGAGCTGCGGCACGGGTGCCGCTATCGGCGTGATCAGCTTGGTCAGGATGCCATCCTGACACGCCAGCGCATTGCCATAGCGGGCCGCATCCATGAAAGCGTCGAAGCCGACAATGACGTCGATCCAGTCATAAGCCGCGGTCAGCGGCATCTCGACTTCCGATATGATGCCGTTGGTGCCGTAGGCATGGGTCACCTTGTGCAGATCCGCGCCGGTGAGCTCGAGCGCTTTCGGCTCGGCCTCCATGGTCACCACGCGCAGCCGAAGCACATTGCCGAAATCGCGCAACCCGCCGAAATTGATCGAGCCGACGCCGCCCGAACCGCCGGCGATGAAGCCGCCAATCGAGGCTGTGTTGTAGGTGGAGGGCGATAGCCGCAGTTCCTGCCCGGAATGCGCCCGCGTTGCCTTGTCGATATCGGCCAGGATCGCCCCCGGCCCGGTCACGACGCGACCCGGAGCGATCGACTTGATCTCGTTCATCTCGGCAAGGTTGAGCACGACGCCGCCGGAGAGCGGCATCGCCTGGCCGTAATTACCGGTGCCGCTGCCGCGCGGTGTCACCGGCACGCCATGACGATGACAGGCGGCAAGCACGCGGATCAGTTCGGCCTCGTTCTTCGGCGTCACGATCAGGTCGCCGGTGACATGGTCGAGCTGCTGCTTCAGCACCGGGCTGTACCAGTAGAAGTCACGGCTCTTCTGCTGGACGATGGCCGGATTGTCGTCGACCTTCAGGCCTTCGAGATCGCGTTTGAGCGCCGAAACATCCATCATTCCACCATCAGTTCGTCGAGTTCGGCATAATCTGGCAATTGGCGGTCGATCGCCTTGCCGCCGCGCACCACGATGCGATCCGATTCGGGCCGCGACAGCAATTCCGTCCAGCTTCGGCCTTTGAACACGATGAAATCGGCATCACCGCCGGCAGCCAGCGTGCCGAAGCCATCAAACCGCATCACCTTGGCCGGCGTCGCGGTGACCGCTTGCGGCCAGTCGGCGACCGGATGATCGAAATGCAGGATGCGCGTCGCCATGCGGTAGACCTCCAGCATGTCGAGATCGCCATAGGCATAGAAGGGATCACGCGTGTTGTCGGAAGCAACCGCCACCGGAATGCCCCTCGCCTTCATCTCGTGCAGCAGCGTCACGCCACGCCAGCGTGGCGTGGTGCCGTCGGCGCGCCGGTCCTGCAGATAGAGATTGCACATCGGCAGCGAGACGACGGCGAGCCCCGCTTTCGCCACCTTGTCCAGCGTGTCGAGCACGTCGAGATCCGGCTGGCGCGCCAGCGAGCAGCAATGGCCGACGAGGATCTTTCCTTCGAAACCGTTCCACAGAGCGGCCTCGGCGATCTTCTTCAGCGATATGGCGGAAATGTCGTTGGTCTCGTCGGCATGGAAATCGAGATCGAGGCCATGCTTGATGGCCTGCGCGAAGATGTGGTCGAGCAGCTCTTCGAGGTCCGGCGCCATATAGGTGACGACGCCGAGCACGCCCTTTGCCGCGGCAACCCTCTTTGCCAGCCTGTCGAACCACTTTTTGTCGCGCACGCCTTCGATGCCGAGCAAGCAGGCGCCCTGCAACTCGATGCGGCCGCGCCATGCCTCGCGCATCGCCTCGAACACCGGCCAGGAGATTTCCTCCTGCGGCGCGACGCTGTCGATGTGGGTGCGCAGCGCCCTTGTGCCATGGGCGTAGGCGCAGCGCAGCGAGAAATCCATCCGCCGCGCCAAATCCTCGGCGCTCCAGCGTGCCACACGATCGGCACCGGCGGCATTCAGCGCGCCCATGAACGTGCCGTCGGGATTGGGCTTTCGCGGCCAGATATGGCCCTTGTCGATATGCGTGTGGCAGTCGACGAAGCACGGCAGGATTATACGGCCGCCCAGGTCGACCGCATCAGCGGATCGGCCATGCGCGGTGATGCTGGAAATCTTCCCGTCGGCCACAGCGATGTCGGCAAGCCCGAAGCCGTCAGCATCGAAGGGCGCGGAAAGGCCTGGCGTCAGTGAGCGATGAAGGCGAACATTGGCGAGATGGTAAGAGCCGGAGATTGGTATCAAGCGTTGCCCCCCTCTGCCCTGCCGGGCATCTCCCCCTCAAGGGGGGAGATTGGCAGCGTCCGTGCCGGCTCATTTTTTTCAATGTTGGAGATTGGCGAAGATCGTGACAGCGGCCAATCTCCCCACTTGAGGGGGAGATGTCCGGCAGGACAGAGGGGGGCGCCTCGCACCAACATATCAATCACGTCACACACCCTAGCGCTCCTGCTTCAGCGCGCTTTCATGCCAGCGCCGCAAGATGAGATGCGATATCAGCGACAGCACGAGGAAGATCAAAATGCCGGTCAGCGAGATCAGGAACAGCGCCGCGAACAGCCGCGGCGCGTTGAGCCGGTAGCCGGCCTCGATGATGCGCGAGGCAAGGCCGGACGACTGGCCGGTGGTACCGGCAACGAACTCGGCCACCACAGCGCCGATCAGCGACAGGCCGCCGGCGATCTTCAACCCGCCGAGGAAATAGGGCATCGCCGCCGGCAGCCTGAGATAGCGCAATTGCTGCCATCGCGTCGCGCCGTTGAGCTTGAACATGTCGCGCAGATTGCGGTCGACGGAGTTGAGGCCAAGCGTGGTGTTGGACAGGATCGGAAAGAAGGCGACGATCCAGGCGCACAGCAGAAGCTTGGTCGTCTGGTCGTTCACATAGATGTTGATCAGCGGAAAGATCGCCACGATCGGCGTCACCTGCAGCACGATGGCGAAGGGGAAGAACGACATCTCGACCCATTTCGACTGCGCGAACAGCACCGCCAGCCCGACCCCGCCTATGACCGCCAGAGCCAAGCTGAGAAAGGTGATGCGCAAGGTGACCAGCAGCGAGGAAAACAGCAGGCCGGCATCGTTGTAGAGCGTCCACAGCACCACGCCGGGACGCGGCAGGATGTATTGCGGGATCTCGTTCCACACGCAGATGCGATCCCACAGCCAGATCGCCAGGATCATGATCGCCAGCGGCAGCACCCAGCGGCCGATCCGTTCGAACCGCGCCTGGCGCACGCGGCGTGCTTCCTCGGGATCGAGTTGGAGCATCCGCTCGTCAATGGCCGTCATAATGCGCGCCTGCTGTTGAGTTGATGGCCTTGACCAGCACGTCGGAAGCCTGACGGCACAGTGCCGCATAGTCTGGCGAGGTGCGAAACGCCTCGTCGCGCGGATAGGAGGCCTCGATGGCGAGTTCGTCGAACACCCTGCCCGGCCGCGCCGCCATGACGACGACGCGGTTGGACAGGAACACGCTTTCGAAGACACTGTGGGTGACGAAGACGACGGTGAACCGTTCGTCCTGCCACAGTTCCAGGAGATCGTTGTTGAGCTTGAAGCGGGTGATCTCGTCGAGTGCCGCGAACGGTTCGTCCATCAGCAGCACGCGCGGTTTGGTCACCATGGCGCGCGCTATGGATACGCGCATCTTCATGCCGCCTGACAGTTCGCGCGGCACCGCGTTTTCGAAGCCGGTCAGGTGAACCCGCGCCAACATCTCCGTTACCGCCGGTGTCGCCTTGGCGCGCGAAATGCCTTTCAGCCGAAGCGGTAGCCAGACATTGTCGAAAACATTGGCCCAGGGCAGCAGCGTCGGCTCCTGGAAGACGAAGCCGATGTTCGAGCGGTCGAGCGAGCCGCCACCGCGCCAATCGAGCACGCCGGAAGTTGGCGTCGACAGGCCGGCGATCAGCCGCAGCGCCGTCGACTTGCCGCAACCCGACGGCCCGAGCAGGCTGACGAAATCGCCTTCCCGGATGGTCAGGTCGACGTCGCTGAGCGCCGTCACGCCGTTGGAGAACACCTTGCCGACGCCCTTCAGCGCCAGGAGCGTCGGGGCCGCACCCGACGCAGCCGGCGCTTGCGCCACTTTTGCCCTTATCATTCCGGGGCGGCCTATTTCTTCAGCTCGAGCCCGACGCCTTTGTTGATGAAGGTCAGCGTGTAGGCCTTCTTGATGTCGATGCCGGCTGGCGTGACCTTGGCCTTGACCATCTTGTCGTAGAAACTCTTGATCCGCGCGTCGGTCATGGCGCCGATGCCGAGCTTTTCGGTGTCGCCGGAATCGGCCAGGCCGAACTTCTTCATCTGCTCGATCGAGAACGCGATCTGCTCGTCGCTCATGTCGGGATTGTCTTTCTTGATCATGTCGTTGGCGGCTTTGTTGTCGCCGTAGAGATATTTGTACCAGCCCTTGGCCGAGCCATCGACGAAGCACTGGACCACCTCCGGCTTCTTGTCGATCGTGTCCTGCATCACTTCGATCGTCGTCGAATATGTGTCCCAGCCATAGTCGGCGAGCAGGAACTGGTTCGGCACGAAGCCGCCTTCCTTCTGGACCGCGAACGGCTCTGAGGTGACGTAGCCCTGCTGGATCGACTTCTTGTTGGCGAGGAAGGGAGCGGTGTTGTAGGTGTAGGGCGCGCGTTTGGAGGCGTCGAAGCCGAGTTCGATGACCATCCACTGGAAGAAGGTCTGCACGCCCTCGTCGCCCAATATGTACTGGTCGGCGTTCTTCAGGTCCTCCCATTTGTCGAGCCCCTCGCCGGGGTGGGACATGATGACCTGCGGGTCCTTCTGGAAATCCGCCGCCACCACGCGCATCGGTATGCCTTGCTGGACCGCATCGAAGGCCGACAGCAGATTGCCGCCCATGTAGAAATCGATCTTGCCGGCCAGCAGCATCGGCCGGCCGCTGACTTGCGGACCGCCCTGCATGATGGTGACGTCGAGGCCGCAGGCGGCGTAGGTGCCGTCCGCCACGGACTGGTAGTATCCGCCATGTTCCGGCTCGGCCAACCAGTTGGTGCCGAAGGTGACTTTCTCATTCGCAGCCGCACCCAGCGTGCTGGCTGCAAGCAGGGCCACAACCGCCACCGAGATCTTCTGTTTTCCGTACATCGACACCACCCTCTGTTTGCTCCGGCGCGCCACGCGCCAGGCTCGACACCAAAGATTCAAGAAGCAAGACACATGCCACCGGCGTCTGGCGCCGGGACCGCCCGCTTGAAAGACGTTGCCATGCCAAGCGCGAACGGGTCATGCTGTACGGAAGGCATCGTGCCTATTTTTTGAACGGCTGTCCACAATCGCCCGGGCAACATGCACCACCATCTTGAAGGTGTAATGAGTCCGGCTTCAGGTGGCGGCATCCAGGAGATTGCCATGTTCAAATTCCTCACCCCGAAGTCCATCAAGCCGCCCTTTGCCCGCTACAGTCACGGCGTCGAGGTGCCGGCCGGCAAGCGGCTTGTGCTGTGCTCGGGCCAGGTCGCCATCACCGCCGACGACCTGATTCCCGAAGACGCCGGAGCGCAGGCCGAACTCTGCTTTCAAAACATCGCGGCGATTCTCGGCGAAGCCGGCCTGGGTCTCAGGGATATCGTGCGCATCAACGCCTATGTCACCGACCGCGCGCATCTGCGGCCCTATATGGACGTCCGCGACCGGCTGTTTTCGAGCCCCGCGCCAGCGTCGACATTGATGATTGTTTCCGGCTTTGCCCGGCCCGAATTCAAGGTCGAAATCGAGGCCATCGCGGCGGGGTGATCGACAGGCCGCCCGTCCCGCGCTAGGTCTGCCTGACCATTGAAGAGGCATGACATGACCGTACCCAAAAGACGCGTGTGGTGGGGCGACTACCGGACCACCGAATACGCCTCGATCGATCCCGAGGCGACCATCGCCGTGCTGCCAGTGGCGGCGATCGAGCAGCATGGGCCGCATCTGCCTGTTTCGACCGACACGTCGATCATGAACGGCATGCTCGACACGGTCATTTCGCGCCTGCCCGACGATCTCGACATCCGCATCCTGCCGGTGCAGGCCGTGGGCAAGTCCAACGAACACCTGCATGCGCCGGGCACGCTCACTCTGCCGGCAACCACGCTGATCGAAGCCTGGACCGAGCTTGGCCTGTCGATCGCGCGCGCCGGTGTGCGCAAGCTGATCGTGGTCAATTCGCATGGCGGCAACGAGGAGATCATGGGCATCGTCACGCGCGAATTGCGCGTGCGCGAAAAGATGCTGGCGGTGAAGACCAGCTGGCAGCGTTTTGGCCGTCCGGCCGGCATGTATACCGAACTGGAGGACCGTCACGGCATCCATGGCGGCGATGTCGAGACCTCGCTGATGCTGCATTTCCGGCCGGACCTCGTGGACATGGGCAAATCAGACAGTTTCGTTTCCAATGTCGCCAAGGCCGAAAAGGAATTTTCGCTGCTGCGCCACACCGGCACCCACGCCTTCGCCTGGATCGCCAGCGATCTCAACCCGAACGGCGTCGTCGGCGACGCCAGCATCGCGACGGCGGAGAAGGGCCGGCTGACGGCAGAATATCAGGCCGACGGCTTCATCAGCCTGCTGCAAGATGTGCGCAAGGCGAAGCTCGCGGAGTGGCTGAAGTAGCCTAACTGCGAGGCACAGATCTTCTGACCTTCCGATGGCAGATCGCCGGCTCCCAATTTAGCGGAAGCCTTTCTGCCTCGTCATCCTGGGGCGAAGCAAGGAGCGAAGCGACGCGGCGCGGACCCCAGGATCCATGCCGGGACTCGGAAGCGCTGCTACGGTGCAGAAGTCTGCTCCGCTGCATTCCTCGACAAAGGTCGCGGCATGGATCCTCGGGTCTTCGCGACGGAGCTTCGCTCCTGCTCCGCCCGAGGATGACGAAGACGGGGAGGCTTCAGCTAATTTACAACGGTCGTATCGTTCCGCTCAAAACTACACGTCGATCCTCAGCGCAAACGGCGTGCCTTCAAAGGCGTCCGCGCCGCGCCCGATCGATTCGATCGCCTCGACCATGCGGCCGTTGCGCTCAAGCAACGCATCGGCCACGGCGATCAGTCGCGGATTGGGCGTTGCCGAAGGCGACAGCGCCCGCAGCGTCCGCGCCAATTCGGCCTCGTCACGCTTCGGCGCCAGTGCTGCCGCGATGATATAGGCCGAAGCCGTCGAGCGGCTGATGCCGGCATAGCAATGCACGAGCATCGGCCTTGCCCGGTCCCACCGGCGCGCGAAATCGAGCAGATTGCGGACATGGTCTTCGCCCGGCATGGTCATGCCGTCCTGCGCCACCGCGATGTCGTGCATGACCAGATGCAGGTGGTTTTCCCTCGAGATCGAGGCCGGCCGCACCACCTCCGTTCCGGCGGCGAGCAGCGAAAGCATGCGGTCGGCGCCGGTCCTGGCCACCGTTTCCTCGATCTTTGCCAGCGAGCAGACATGGATCATTGTTTTGAACCCTTCGATTGATGCTCGCGCCGCGACGCCCATTCGGCAAGTGCGGATTCGAGCCGCTGCCATTCCTCCTCACTGCCCGGCAGGCCGGCGCGCAGAACGTCAGGCCGATCGGCAAAATGGCGAAGCAGGATGCCGCGCTCGCCGAGCGCTGCAAACAAATCGGCGGCATTGGTCAGACTGAGGAAACGATACAGTGTGGTTCCGCCCGCAACAGGAACGCCGAAGCGGCCGAAAAGCGCATCGAGGCGCGCCGATTCACCGGCCAACGACGCCCGCATCACGTCCTGCCACTCGATGTCGGCAAGCGCGCGGATGCCATATTCCAGCGCCGGGCCGGCGACGGCCCATGGTCCGAACTGCGTATCCAGCCGGTCGACCGTCGCAGTATCGGAAAGTGCAAAGCCGAGCCGCAGCCCGGCCAGGCCAAAGAACTTGCCGAACGAGCGCAGCACGACGAGGCCGCCCCGACCGACATCGCCCGCGACGCTGTGCTGACGCGGGCCGACATCCATGAACGCCTCGTCGACGACCAGCAGTCCGCCCTTGGCGCGCAATCCGGCGGCCAGAGCCAGCAACCGGTCGCGCTCTATGACACGTCCATCCGGATTGTTCGGATTGACGATGATGACGAGGTCGGCGTCCGCCAACGCTTCGAAATTATCGACCTCCGCCACCTGGTGCCCGGCGATCGCGGCAGCGCGGGCATGTTCGGCGTAGGTCGGACCCAGCACCAATGCCTTGCCGGGCGAAATGAGCGACGCAACGC
>NZ_RZPW01000155.1:0-9894 GCF_003998455.1 Mesorhizobium sp. M7A.F.Ca.CA.001.08.2.1
ATCTTGAGCTGGTCATCCACGCCGATTTGCCGACCAACCCGGAAACGCTGCTGCACCGCAGCGGCCGCACCGGCCGCGCCGGGCGCAAGGGCGTCAGCGCGCTGATCGTGCCCAACAGCGCCCGCAAGCGCACCGAACGGCTGTTGCAGAACGCCGGCCTCAAGGCGACATGGGCGAGCCCGCCCTCGGCCGACGACGTGATGCGGCGCGACGACGAGCGCATCCTTGCCGATCCGGCTTTCGATGAGCCGGTGAAGGAGGACGAGCGCTCCTTCATCGACGCGCTGCTCGCCAGGCATGGCGCCGAACAGGTGGCCGCTGCCTTCGTGCGCCAGTGCCGCGCCAGCCGCTCGGCCCCCGAGGATCTCATGGAGATCGCGCCCTTCACGCCGTCGCGTGAAAGGCCGGCGGGCGAAGGTTTCGCGCGCCGCGACGAGGCGCCCAGCCGCCGCGACGATTTCGGCGACAGCGTCTGGTTCTCGCTGTCGATCGGGCGCCGGCAGAATGCCGAACCGCGCTGGCTCATCCCGATGCTATGCCGCACCGGCAGCATCTCGAAGCGAGAGATCGGCGCCATCAAGATGCAGCCGGAAGAGACCTACGTGCAGATCGCAGCGGATTGGGCAGACCGCTTCCTGGCCGCGATCGGTCCCGACCGGAAGCTGCAAGGCAACATCCTGGTGAAGCGGCTCGACGGTACGCCCGATCTGTCGCGCGCCGGCTATCAGCCGCCAAGCCCCGACAAGAAGCCGCATCGCGGCAAGGCGCCGTTCGATCCCAACGCGCCGAAGCGCAAATTCGAAAAACGTGCACCGGCAGCAGCCGATCAGCGCCCGGCCGCCCCGCATGACGCAAAGCCATGGGCGAAGAAGCCGGGCAAGCCGAAATTCGACACCACCGGCGCGCCCAAGCACAAGAAGGCGAAGAAGCGGCCCGCCTAGAGCATTTCACCGTTTCACGGAAACGGCGATCTGCTCTAACTCTTTGTTTTGACGCAATTCCCGAGGGAAAACCGCTGCACACTTTTCCTGGAATTGCTCTAGGACTTCGGCCGGAGGGACGCGCTTGCCTGCAGGCCAGCCTTGATGGCAGCCCAGCTGGCCGACGCCGGCGTCGGGCGATGCTGCTTTGCGATGCGTTCCGTCAGCGACGAGCGCCATTCCGGATCCTCCGCCATCCGGCGGATCGCAGCGTACCAGCCCGCCTGGTCATTGGAATCGATCGCCGGCATCAGCCCGCCGCTCGCCTCGATCAGCGACGGCGCGGTCGAGACGATGACGGGAACGCCGAAATCGAGACATTCCGAGGCGCCGTAGCCCCAGCCCTCGATATGCGAGGGAAAGACGCCGAAGGAAGCGCTGCGGTAGTATCGGATGAGCTCCTCATCGCTGATCGCTCCGGTGAACGTAACCCGCTCGAGCAGTCTCGGATGGGCCTTGAGATAGGCGCGCAGCGGATCGATCATCCAGCCCCAGCGCCCGGCGCAGACGAGCCTCGGCAGCTTGACGCCTTCGTCGAGCGCCTGCTGCCAGATCCGTGCCAGCAGGATGTGGTTCTTGCGCACTTCGATGGTCGAACAGTAGAGCACGAATGGCTCGGCGGCCTCGATGCGCGAAGTCTCGCCCATGCGCGAAGCCGTCTCGTACAGGATGGAAGGCATCGGAAACCGGTATACCACCGGCTGCGTGACGCCTGCCTGTTGCATATGATCGGTCAGCGTCGAGCCAACTTCGTCGGATGCACAAAATGCCGGCGCGCCGGAACGCACGAGGTGTTCGAGATATGACCCGAAACGCGCCTCGCCAGGGCTCATACCAACGAGGTCGGGGCGCAGTGTCGGTATGAGGTCATGGCAAAGAAACGCGAGGCCACCGGCGCGCCCGGAGACGGCGACTCGGTCGTCCCCGGTCAGAATGTGATGGCTGATCAGGACAAAGCCGCGTTCAGTCTCGGCCGGTTGGCCTGGAACATCCTGACGCGGGGCCGACCGGACTCGCGCCCGCTGGTACAGACGATAGGCCCGGATCAGCAGCTTCGTCGCCTGATAGGCAATGCCTTTGCGGCCATGGGTCACCGTCTTGGCGAGATGGCGGTCGGCGTCGCGCTTGCCCCATGGCTGCTGCCTCACCGCTTCGAGGGCCTGCGACATCGCCGTGCGCCTCCCAGGCCATCGTTTGAGGCGCCAGGGTGAAATCTCGCCCGTCGCGACATGGTCCTGCTCGAAAGGAGCGAGGGGGCGAAACCGGCCTTCCCACGGTCGGAACGCCACCACCTCCACGCTAGGGTCGGGATCGGCCAGGGCTGCGCTGACGAGAAAGCTTTCCACCCGTGGGATGCCGACAAGTCCCTGGCCGGACGGCCAGAACGTCAGGCCGGTGGCGTCGATGGCCAGCCTGGGAGGCCTTCTTTCCCCTCCATCTTCAATCACGGTTTTACTGTCAGGACTCTCGACTGTCATGTTCTGCTTCTGTCGAAGGCGGTTGCACTCGATGCCTTATGCTTCATTTGCCGCGAAGACGGTAGCCGTGCTGCCCGGTATTGCCCATCGGCTCGGCCCTGTGCCACACCTTTGGCCGGGACGTGGCAAGAGGGTGGCCCATGCGCGGTGAAGTGCTTCACTATGACGGTGACCAGGGGTTCGGCTTCATCACCGGAGCCGACGGGAACCGCTACACCTTCACCCGCGAGAGTTTACGCCGGGAAACCGCCATGCCCAACGGTACCGCCGTCGAGTTCCAGCCAGGCGGCGGCCAGGCGCGCGACGTCTTTTCGATCGCCGCCCCGACCGCCGCTCCGGCCGCCGCTGAGCCCGGCATCAAAGCCGCACCAGTCCAGGCCAGCGTTCCGCCTGCAGCAGCCCCAAGTCCTGCGCAGCATTTCGGCCGGTCTTCCGAGACAGCCGAGCCCAGCGATCTCTGGGGCTATTTCTGGCGTGGCGTGACGCAGAACTATTTCAATTTCGCCGGTCGCGCCCGCCGCAAGGAATATTGGGGTTATTTCCTGTTCTGGGTGGTCTCGCTGCTTGTCATCGGCGGCATCGGTCTTTTCGCCGACAATGAAATGGGCAATTTCGACAGCAGCGTATCGGCGGCGGTAACCGTCGGCCTTTGCGGCACCTTCGTCCTGGCGACACTGCTGCCCAGCCTCGGCATGACCGTTCGCCGCATCCATGACATCGGCCTCTCGGGCTGGCTTTATCTGGTGGTGCTGATCCCGACCATCGGCAGCCTGATCATCCTGGTCTTCGCGCTGATCCCGACGCAGGCCCGCGAAAACCAGTGGGGACCGGTGCCGGCGGGCGTCAGGGTCTAGGGATGATCGCCTTCAGCGCCTCGCCCGAAAGCCTGAGAAAGACCTTCTGGCCGTGGCGTTCTGCGCCAAGCCGGTCGTAGAAGCGCTGCGCGCCTTCGTTCCAGTCCTCGCTGGTCAGGTCGATGCGGCCGATGCCTTCGCGCAGGCAATGATCGGCGAGAAAGCCGATCAGCGCCCGGCCGACACCAGCGTTGCGGGCTTTGTCGCGCACGAACAGGTCCTTGAGGAACAGCAGCCGCTCGAGATCGATACCGGGATGCGCGATCGCCACCGACGCCAGGCCGCTGACCTCGCCCTCGACGAAGGCGAGCGCGAAATGCGGATAGGCCGGGCTTTCCTCGCCAAGCCATTTTCGTGCCGCAGACAGGGCCCGGTCGGCATCGAGAGGCGGTTGCCGATAATGTTCCGCCATCTCGCAAAACATGGTCGCGAGCGTCGTCGCGTCCTCGATCGTCGCCCAGCGGACGCCGACCGTCACGGTATCAGCCCAGGAATTTGGCGATGATCGCGTCGCCCATCTCAACCGTACCGACCTCGGTCATGCCATCGGACATGATGTCTTTCGTCCGCAGGCCCGCGTCGAGCACGGCGGCGATTGCGCCTTCGACGCGGTCGGCTTCATCGACCATGCCGAAGGAATAGCGCAGGCACATGGCGAAGGAGGCGATCATGGCGATCGGGTTGGCAATGCCCTTGCCGGCAATGTCGGGCGCCGAACCGTGCACCGGCTCGTAGAGCGCCTTGCGCTTCTTGGTCTTCACGTCAGGCGCGCCGAGCGAGGCCGACGGCAGCATGCCGATCGAGCCGGTCAGCATAGCGGCGATATCGGACAGCATATCGCCGAACAGATTGTCGGTGACGATGACGTCGAACTGCATTGGCCAGCGCACCAGCTGCATGCCGCCGGCGTCGGCCAGCATGTGGTCGAGCTTGACGTCGGAATAGCGCGCCTTGTGGGTCTGGGTGACGACCTCGTTCCACAACACACCCGACTTCATCACATTGCGCTTTTCCATCGAGGTGACGTGGTTCTTGCGGGTGCGCGCGAGTTCGAAGGCGACGCCCGAAATGCGCTCGATCTCGAACGTGTCGTAGACCTGCGTGTCGATGCCGCGCTTCTGTCCGTTGCCGAGATCGATGATCTGCTTGGGCTCGCCGAAATAGACGCCACCGGTCAGCTCGCGCACGATCAATATGTCGAGACCTTCGACCACCTCCTGCTTGAGCGAGGAGGACGCCGCCAGCGCCGGATAGCAGATGGCCGGGCGCAGATTGGCGAATAGCTCCATGTCCTTGCGCAGGCGCAGCAGGCCGGCTTCCGGGCGCACCTCATAGGGCACCGCATCCCATTTCGGACCGCCGACGGCGCCGAACAGCACCGCGTCGGCCGCCATCGCCTTTTCCATGTCGGCATCGGAGATCGCCGCGCCATGCGCGTCATAGGCGCAGCCGCCGACCAGCCCCTCATCGGTGGCAAAACCGCTGCCGAGCCTGTCGTTCATGACCGCGATCAGTTTCTTGACCTCGGCCATGGCCTCAGGACCGATGCCGTCACCGGGGAGCAGGAAAAGATGCTTCGTTGCCATGGAGAAACCGTCCTGGAAAGATTTGAACCGCGGCCTTGCTAAACGCCAAGCGAGTTGCATGCAAGCAGGAACGCAGCGATCACGGATAACCCGATTCGTTGGTGATCCGTAGCGCCCCCCTCTGCCCTGCCGGGCATCTCCCCCTCAAGGGGGGAGATGGCCGGCAGGCCAGAGGGGGGCGCTGTCCCGCCGGCATACGTCATCACTGATGCGAGAGAATGTTGATCAGCCGGCCGAACGGATCGCGCACGTAGAAGCGCCGCACGCCCCAGGGCTCGTCGGCCGGTCCGTATTCGATGGCAAAGCCCGCCGCCTTCATGGCATCGAGCGCTGCATCGACATCGTCGACCTCGATCGAGAGATCCGGCACCGGCGTGCCGGAACCGCCTTGCGCCATGAAGCTGACCTGCACCTGCATCGTTTCATCGGAGCCGTAGGTTGCGATCCAGCCGAGGTCCATCAGCACGTCGAGACCGAGCACATCCTGGTAGAAACGCTTCGCCGCCGCGACATCCGCTGTCTCGATATTGGCAACGATGCGCTGGACTTTCATCGTCGGTCGCCCTTCAGGCCGTGCGCCGCAGCGCCGTCACCTCGATCTCGATCTTCATTTCCGGTTTGTTGAGTTGGCAGACGATCATCGTCGCTGCCGGCCTGATGTCACCGAACGTCTCGCCGAGGATCGGGAAGACTACATCCACGAACGCCTGGTCGGTGATGTAGTAATGCGCCCGCACCACGTCAGCCATCTCGAAGCCGCCGTCCTTCAGCGCCTTGCCGATCGTCGCCAGGCAATTGCGCGTCTGCGCCTCCACCGTCTCCGGCATCGTCATCGTCGCATAGTCGTAGCCGGTGGTGCCGGACACAAAACACCAGTCGCCCTGCACCACGGCGCGCGAATAGCCGGCGGTCTTTTCGAACGGCGAACCGGTGGAGATGAGTTTGCGCATATGAGGGGCCTTGCTTGGGTTGTCGGCCAGCATTAGCAGGCGGAACGGCGCGGGTCGTGGGCCAAGCCAGGCAAACTGTTATCCCGGAAGCGAAGCGCGAACCTCCGAGATTGGTTGAAGCATCCCTTCCGTCGTCATCCTATGGCGGAGCAAGGAGCGTAGCGACGCGGCGCAGACCATAGGATGACGAAAGCGAGGGGGTGCTGCGCAACGCTAAAGCTTTAATTTGCCGCCCCCAGCGCCTTGTCCAACGCCGCCTTCACATCCGCCGGCCATGTCGCCACACCAGGCCACGCCTGCGGCTGGCCATTGTCGCCGCGGCGGGCGAAGTAGAGTTTGTGCTGGGCCGGGTCGACCGCCATGAAGCCGTCATTGCCGCCGCAGTCATGCGGCACGCAGCCGCTGGCGTAGAAGGCGCCCGAAGCGGTCTTTTCGGTGCCGCCGCCGACCAGCAGACTGGTCGCCATGTCGGCCATGTCCTTGCCGAGCAGCTTTTCCGCTTCCTTGTAGACGGCCTCATTGTGGAAGGCGTCGATGATGTTCTGGTACTTTTCCGGATCGATGTCTTTCCAGTCCGTTCCGGGTTCCGGCATGTAGGTAAGATTGCCCGAAATCGTCAGCCCGTCGGTCGGCGACCATTGCAAAGCCGGCTTCTGATCTCCCGGCAACAGGTAGGGCACGAAATAGATGGCGTTGTCGGACACCGCCGAGGGCGGCGCGCCGCACTGGTCCTGCTCGACCGTGGTGCTCTGGATCGTGCCGCCTTCCGGTTTCCAGACGATCACCGTCGCCGGCCCGCATTGGTTGCCGCCGTCGCCGACATCGAACAGCGCCACCTTGACGCCGCCGACCTCGACTGTTTTGTCGAAGAAGACATCGTAATTGCTGGCCAACTGCTTGCCGTCATAGGCAAGCACCTTCTCGCCATACTGTTCCTTCTGGGTGATGGTCAGCGTGCCGCCTTCGAATGGGACGGGAGCTTGCTTGTCGTCATCGGAAGCATCGGCGGCGTTCGTCCCCTGATCGGCGGACGGCTGCTCCGTCGCCGGGGCCGGCTGTGTGGCGGGCGTCTGGGTCTGCGCAGACGCGCTGGCGATTTGCCCCAGCAACAAGGCCAGCCCGCAAAGGCCGGCAAGAAGCGAACGTGTCATGACTGTCCCTCCACTCAGTCGCCGCGAACCGGCCCGAAAGGCCAGATCCATCCGTCCGGAGCGCGCCGCTCAGGCCCAGGGGCGCTGTTCGGCGTTGCGCTTCTCGAACGAAGCGATGGCGCCGGCTTTCTCCATGGTCAGGCCGATATCGTCGAGCCCGTTGAGCAGGCAGTGCCGCTTGAAGTCGTCGAGGTCGAATTTGACCACGCCGCCATCCGGCCCACGGATTTCCTTGGCTTCGAGGTCTACCGACACCGTGGCATTGGAGCCGCGCGAGGCGTCGTCCATCAGCTTCTCGAGATCCTCGGGGCTGACGGTGATCGGCAGGATGCCGTTCTTGAAGCAGTTGTTGTAGAAAATGTCGGCGAACGAGGTCGAGATGACGCAGCGAATACCGAAGTCGAGCAGCGCCCACGGCGCATGCTCTCGGCTGGAGCCGCAGCCGAAATTGTCGCCGGCGACCAGGATCTGCGCCTTGCGGTAGGCCGGCTTGTTGAGCACGAAATCCGGGTTTTCCGAACCGTCGTCCTTGTAGCGCATTTCGGCGAACAGGCCGGTGCCGAGCCCGGTGCGCTTGATCGTCTTGAGGTAATCCTTGGGGATGATCATGTCGGTGTCGACATTGACGATCGGCATCGGAGCGGCGACGCCGGTGAGCTTGGTGAATTTTTCCATGGCTTTTGCCCGTGTTTTCGTTGCGGGGAATTTGCTGAGGCCCGGTTTACACAAAGCCGGCGGCAAATAAAAGGCAACTGTTCGTGCACGGTGGCACAAGCCGGCCCGATGGTGCAATCTGGCGGCCATGGCAGAAAACGCACACGTCCTCTACGAAAGAGAACCCGCGCTCGACATCGCCGAATTCCGTCGCGTGCTGGTCGAATCCGGCCTCGGCGAAACACGGCCGATCGATGATGAAGCGCGGCTGCGGGCGATGCTGTCGGGCGCCAATCTGGTGCTGACCGCGCGCCTTGATATTCAGGGCAAGCCGCTGATCGGCGTCATCAGGGCGATCACCGACTTCTCCTGGGTCTGCTACATCTCCGAACTCGCCGTTTCCCGATCGGCACAGGGGCTCGGCATCGGCAAGGGCCTGATGGACGAGGCGCGCCGGCAGCTTGGACCATCGGTCGCCATCAGCCTGATCTCCATGCCCGATGCCGTAGGCTTCTACGAACGTATCGGCATGAAGCGCATGGCCGACGCCTTCTGGTTCGACCGCAAGGGCTGAGGCTCGCTGGAAATACTGTTCCGCAACCGTAGCGATCCTTCGCGCCAGCGTCAAAAAGGACCTTCCCTTTGCCCGCTCAAATCACATTCAATTCCCGGAACGCCCTTCCCTCCGCCACCCGCTCATACCCGAACGCCGAGCAATCCACCGTGCGATAACCGCCATGCACGATCAGCTCGGCCAGCGCTTTGCCCACTGCTGGCGCCTGCTGCAGGCCGTGGCCGGAAAAGCCGTTGGCGAATAGGAAATTGCCGACGTCGGGATGCGGACCGATCACCGCGTTCTGGTCGAGCGTGTTGTAGTCGTAGTGGCCGGCCCAGGCACGGGTCGGCTTGATCGCCTCGAAGGCGGGAATACGGGTCGCCAGCACCGGCCAGATCACCTCTTCGAACAGTGGCCAGTTTACCTCGAAGTCGCCGGGATCGGGTGCGCAGTCGCCTTCCTCCGGTTCGGCGCCGCCGGTGAGGTAGACCGAGCCTTCCGGACGGACATAGATGCCGGAGGGATCGACCAGCAGCGGCATGTCGGCATATTTCTCGCGTGCCTCGAAGACGAAGACATTGCGCTTGCGCGGCTCGACCGGCAGCTCAAGCCCGGCCATGGCAGCCACCTTGCCGGCGTTCGGGCCGGCGGCGTTGACGACGATGCCAGCCTCCAGCATCTCGCCATTGCCGAGGCTCACTCCCGTGACGCGGTTGCCATCGCGCGCGATGCCGGTGACATCTGCGGTGATGAAATCGACTTTCTTCTGCCGCAGCGCCTTGCGGAACAGCGTCAGCATCGCATGCGCGTCGAACCAGCCTTCGCCGGTGCGGCCATAGGCGCCGGCTGAAATGCCCTCGGGCGACAGCCACGGGAACCGGCGCACCAGCTGATCCGCGTCCTCCAGCACAATGTCGGCGCCCTCGGCCATCTGCGCCTGGTGATTGCTCCTCAGGATCGGCAAGCCGTCCTCGCCGGCAAGGATGAGGTAGCCGCCCTCGCGAAAGCCGATATCGGCGTCATCCCCGAACTCTTCCTTCAGCCGCCGGAACAGCTTCAGCGTGAACTGCGACAGGCGGATGTTTTCCGGGATCGAGAATTGCTGGCGGATCGAGGCCATGGACAGCGTCGTTGACGCATGCGCGAATTGCGGATCACGCTCGACCAGCGCGATCGTGCCGGAAAACCCTTGCTCACGCAGGTAATAGGCGACCGAGGAGCCGACGATGGCTCCGCCGATGATGACGATGTCGTAGCGCATGTTCTCTCCGATCCGGCCGATAGTGTCCTTCACGCCACCGGCAGAATGACCTCGAAGCGCGTGCCGCGCTCGCTGTCAACCAGCGCGATCATACCATCATGCGCTTTCAGGAGGGCCAGCACGATGCCGAGGCCCATGCCGGTGCCGCCCTGTTCGCGCCGCGTGGTGAAGAACGGCTCGAAAATGCGCGCCCGGTTGCTCGGCGAAATGCCGGCACCGTCGTCGCTGACCAGGATGCTCGCCTTGCCGCCGGCGCTCGTAGCGGAGACAGAAACCTGCATCGCGCCATGCCTGGCCGAATTGTCGATGAGATTGGCCAGCACGATAGCCGCGTTCTCGGCCGATATGCGCAAGTCGATGTCGCCGCCGGCCCCGATGCTAACCGCGAGCCTGTTGTCGACGGGCAGCAGCGACAGTGCCGCAC
>NZ_RZPW01000156.1:0-9856 GCF_003998455.1 Mesorhizobium sp. M7A.F.Ca.CA.001.08.2.1
GCTTTTGACCGTGTGGTCGGCACGGCCCACGACCGCCTTGATGGTGACGCACAATCTACGCGAGGCACTGATGCTGTCGGACCGCATCATCGTGCTCGCGCCGCGGCCAACCCATGTGCTCGGCGTGTTCGACGTACGGTTGCCACGGCAACATCGCAATTCGCAGGTGATGAGCGACCTTCTGCGGTCGTTCCATCATAGATTTCCGGACGTCACCTGATCGCCTGCAGGTGAAATGCATATCGGAGGCCTTCATGTCGATCGATCGGCTAAGACGCAGGCTTGTGCGTGGCTTCGCCTGTACCGCCGCCAGCGCCGCCTTGCTGCCGTGCTGCCTCGGACGAGCCGCGGCTGGCAACCTGGGATTCTCGCTCAGGCAGATCGCCGACGGCGTCTTCGCCTTCCAGGGCACGGATGAATTGATGACCGCCGCCAACGACGGTGCGATCTGCAATCTGGGCGCCGTCATCGGTACCGATGCGGTTGCCGTCATCGACAGCGGTGGCAGCCTGATCGAGGCGCACGCCTTTCTCGCCGCGATCGGAAAGGTAACCGCAAAGCCGGTTCGCTTCCTGGTCAACACCCACATGCACCCCGACCACATCTTCGGCAATGCGGCATTCCGGGAGATCGGCGCGACCATCGTCGGTCACCGCAATCTGCCGCGCGCCCTCGACGCGCGTGGCGCGTTCTATCTGCACAACTATCGCGAACAGCTTGGCGAGGCGCTGATGGAGGGGGTCGAGATCGTGTCGCCGACCAGGCTGGTCGACGATCACCTGCAACTCGACCTCGGCGGGCGCACGATCGAACTGCGGGCATGGAAGGCGGCGCACACCGACAACGACCTGACCGTATTCGATACCGCGACCAGAACGCTCTTTGCCGGCGATCTGGTGTTCATGGGCTCCTTGCCGACGCTCGACGGATCACTGCTTGGATGGCTCCGCCAGATGGATGCACTCACCGCGATCGACGCCGCGCGCGTCGTTCCAGGTCATGGTCCTGTAACGGCCGACTGGCCACAGGCACTGGCGGGGGAGCGACGCTATTTCGAGGTTCTGGCGCGCGATATCCGCAAGGCGATCGCCGACGGAACGCCGCTGCGCGAAGCAGTCAAAACCGCAGGCGGAAGCGAACGGGACAATTGGCACCTGTTCGACGATTACAACGAGCGCAACGCAACGGCCGCATTTGCCGAACTCGAATGGGAATAGACGACGCCGACATGCGCCAGGCGGCCGTAAAGCACGGCGATTTGCCAAGGCGTCGCCAAAGGCTTATCCTCAACGCCAGCCTGGGCACCACCTGTCTTGCATTGGTGGAGGCATCGAAATGCAAAATCAAGCTTACTCGAGCCGGCAGCTCGCCTTGCCGCTCGCATCCGTTTTCGCCGCGATCATCTTGACCATCGGCACGTTGCTCGGCTCCTCGGGAGCCGCCAACGCACAGCAAACAACCGCGTCCTCGGATAGAATCTGGCATGACTTGAAGGGCGACGTGTTCGGCGATCGGGCAATTCTGGTCGATACCGGCGTCGTCAGGATCGAAGCACCAAAGCGGGCGCAGGATGCCGCCATCGTGCCCGTCGACATCTATCTCGATCCAGCCAAGGCGCCAGACGGCATCAAATCCGTTACCTTGATCATCGACGCGAACCCTGCACCGGTGGCGGCAACGTTCCAGCTCGGCAAGGATGCCGGCGTGACGCATCTGTCGACGCGCGTGCGCGTCAACGACTATTCCTATCTGCGTGCCATCGCTGAGACGCAGGGTGGTCAACTCCATATGGTACAGACCTTCGTCAAGGCGTCAGGTGGCTGCTCCGCCCCTGCGGTCAAGAACCAGGACGAGGCCAACGCGACAATGGGTCAGATGAAGCTGCGCCAGTTCCCGCCCAAAGAGACGATGACCAAGACCGAGGAACTGCAGTTGATGATCCGGCACCCTAACAATTCGGGGCTGCAGCGGGATCCGCTGACCCAATATTTCATACCGGCGCATTTTGTCCAGAAACTGTCGATCTCCCAAGCCGGCCGGCCGATCCTCTCCATGGAAGGTGGAATATCGATTTCGGAAGATCCCAACTTCCGATTCGATTTCACCGTGCACGGCAAGGGCGAAATCCAGGTTGAAGCGATCGATACGGACGGCAAAACATTTCGCAATCAGTGGCCGCTCGAGACAGCGGGACTCTGAAGTCTCGATATCTTGCGCTGGACTGCCGGTGCTTGCCACTTGATCCCGAAAATGGAGCTCGTTCGGGAAGATCACGCCCAGGCAGAGGACGAAGCTCCATCCGGCTTCCGGATGGAGCAGGCTCTAAAAGCAGCGCACGTCGGCTTCCGACTGCGCGCGCTTCAATTCGGTACGGGCTGCCTTCGCCGGTGCGCTTTCGCGAAACAGCCCCGCGCTTTCGCCTGTGGTCAAAGACATGCTCTTGAAAGTCTCGGCTCTCTCATAGTGGTCGTAGGGAAGGATCGAGGCGATGACGTCGATCGAGCAGGAACAGCTTTCCAGCGCCTGACGTGTCTGGCCGTTCGTCTGCATGCAGCCGAGCACGTAGTCGGCGATCGTTGCTGTCGGGTAATCACCCGCGGCGCCCGCGGGGTTTGCGAAGGCCAGCGGCGCGGCAAGGAGCAGCGGCAAAGTCGAAAATCCAACATATCTGATCACGGGAAAACCTCCGGTTAGCCTAGGCGCGATGCGCCCAGTCGGGATCACCGTGGCAGTTGGCAACGTGCAGCAGAGTCAGTCAAGCGCCCATGGCTTCCGTATGCGACCAAAGGAGGAATGCGGGGCTTGTCGACCGTGGTTCCGCATGGCGGCTCCGTGGCCTGCTCCACGCCCCGACTCCAACGATCATCTCATGCTTGGCCCACTATCGATTCCCAATGGAGCACGCGCATGACCATGCCGAGACATCGAAGCGAATACCTCCAAATAAAATCAACGCTTAGGCGAAATGTAAAAATCAAAAAATAACTAAATTTTATGTGCCCCATCGTTATTTCGCGGTCATAAATACTTTATCTAACAAATACCGTCCTGCTTATTTTCTTATATTGCACCGCATCATTTACGATATTGCGGTGCAAAAACACCAGCAGGCTTTTTTGCTTGCCTAGCCTTTTACGATGACATAGCCTCACCCTGTTTCCGGCTTCAAGGGCGTCACCGTCATTAGGGAGCGGCGACAGTCTTTCGTAGGCCAAGGTGAGGTGGGCAGTAACGGTGCCCTCTGCACATCTGGCTTAGGTCGTGACACGCTGCCGGAAATATTTCCCCCCCGTGAATCGCTTGGGCAAGCCCTTGTGGGCTCAGCAAATGATTCATCACTATGAACCTCGGGAGGAATTCGGATGCGTGTACTTACGAAAGCTACCTATATTCTAACGACTGCGGCGTTTCTGTCGCTCGGCGCGGCCTATACGGCGTCGGCTAACGAGGACCTTGCAAAGCTGGCTTCGGATTCGAAGAACTGGGCAATGCAGACGGGTGACTACGCCAACACCCGCTATTCCAAACTCAACCAGATTACTGCGGACAATGTGAAGAACCTGCAGGTCAAGTGGACCTTTTCCACCGGCGTGCTACGAGGCCACGAGGGTGGACCGCTTATCATCGGCGATGTGATGTATGTCCACACGCCTTTCCCGAACAATGTCTTTGCGCTCGATCTCAAGAATGACGGGAAGATCCTCTGGAAATACGAGCCCAAGCAGGATCCCAACGTCATTCCGATCATGTGTTGCGATACGGTCAACCGTGGCGTTGCCTATGGTGACGGCAAGATCATTCTCAATCAGGCCGACACCACGGTCGTCGCCCTCGACGCGAAGACTGGCAAGGTCGTCTGGTCGGTCAAGAACGGCGACCAGACCGATGGCGGCAAAGGCGAATCCGGTACGGCTGCCCCCGTCGTCGTCAAGGACAAGGTGCTCATCGGCGTCTCCGGCGCCGAATTCGGCGTTCGCGGCTGGCTGGCCGCCTACAATCTGAAAGATGGCAAACTCGCCTGGAAAGCCTATTCGGAAGGTCCGGACGCAGACACCCTGATCGATCCCGAGAAGACCACGCAACTCGGCAAGCCGGTTGGCAAGGATTCCGGCACGAACACCTGGGAAGGCGAGCAGTGGAAGACCGGCGGCGGCACGACATGGGGATGGTATTCCTATGATCCCAAGCTGAACCTGGTCTACTATGGCACCGGCAATCCCTCGACGTGGAACCCGGTCCAACGCCCCGGCGACAATCGCTGGTCGATGACGATCATGGCCCGCGATGCGGATACTGGTGTTGCCAAATGGCTCTACCAGATGACCCCGCATGACGAATGGGACTATGACGGCATCAACGAGATGATCCTCGTCGATGGCATGGAGGTCAACGGCGCCAAGCACGACGTGCTGGTGCATTTCGATCGCAATGGTTTTGCCTACACCATGGATCGCGCCACCGGCGACCTTCTCGTCGCCAAGAAATACGATCCGGCCGTGAACTGGGCGACCGAAGTCGTCATGGACCCCAAGAGCGAACAGTATGGTCGCCCGCAGGTCGTGGCGAAATATTCGACCCAGCAGAACGGCGAAGACACCAACTCGACGGGCATCTGCCCGGCGGCGCTTGGAACGAAGGACCAGCAGCCGGCGGCCTATTCGCCGAAGACCGGGCTGTTCTATGTCCCGACCAACCATGTCTGCATGGACTATGAGCCTTACAAGGTGAGCTACACCGCCGGTCAGCCTTATGTTGGCGCCACCGTGTCGATGTATCCCGCACCTGGCGGCGACGGCAACATGGGCAACTTCATTGCCTGGGATGCGGCCAAGGGCGAGATCGTCTGGTCGAAGCCCGAGCAGTTCTCGGTGTGGTCGGGCGCGTTGGCGACAGATGGCGACGTCGTCTTCTACGGTACACTCGAAGGCTACATCAAGGCGGTCGATAAGGACGGCAAGGAACTCTACAAGTTCAAGACCCCGTCCGGCATCATCGGCAACATCACGACCTACGAGCAGGGCGGCAAGCAGTATATCGCCGTTCTGTCGGGCGTCGGTGGATGGGCTGGTATCGGCCTGGCAGGCGGCCTGCTTTCGCCTGACAACGCCGCTGCCTGGCATGGCGCCGTCGATCAGGGCCGCGCGCAAGGCGACCAAGCCGCTGTCGTTGGTACAGCTGGCCTGGGTGCCGTCGGCGGCTACGCGGCACTTGCCGACTACACGACGCTGGGCGGTCAGCTCACCGTCTTCGGTCTCCCGGATTGATGCGCTGGGAACCTTGAGCATGCCTCAGGTCTTGTGAGACCAAAGGCTTGAAGAACGAGAGCCCGGACATCCGGAAGCCATGGCCGGGCTCTCGATTCGGTTACGCACCCAAAAACACCGATCAATGCCGGTCGCGACAGCAAAACCGTGTCCATTGGCAAATGAAGGAAGCGTTTGAATGTCCGTTCGCATTGTAATTTCGGCTTTCGTCCTGGCTCTGCTGCCTCTGGCAAGCTCGAGCCTCGCCCGGGCCGACGACAGCATGGAAAAAGCCAAGGCGGTAAAGGAAGAAGGCGGCAAGTATTTGGATGCGGATGGAAATCCGACCCACAAGATCGAAAACGGAACCGTCGATTGGTACACGTTCAGCGGCTACCGCCGGTATCATTCCGATTGCCATGTCTGCCACGGACAGGACGCGACAGGTTCGAGCTATGCGCCGGCTTTGGTCAACAGCCTGAAAACCATGGATTACGCCACATTCCTCTCGATCGTCGCCGAAGGCCGCAAGAATGTCGGCGGCGGCAAGGAAAACGTCATGCCTGCCTTTGGCGACAACAAGAACGTCTATTGCTACCTGGACGATCTCTACGTCTATCTGCGCGCGCGCGCGGATGGCGCGGCGCCCCGCGGAAGGCCGCCCAAGCACGAAGACAAGGCCCAGGCGGCGAAGGATGCCGAAGCATCCTGCATGGGTGGATGACATGATCGGCCGCGATGCATTGAAGCTGCGCGTCGTTCTGCCGATCCTCGGCACACTCGCCTTGCTGCCGTCGAACGCGCATGCGCAAAGCGCCGGCCTTGGCGCGGCGGGAGAACTGGTCGACCCTGACATTCTGCGCGTCTGCGCCGATCCTTCGAATATGCCCTTCACCGACAAGAGCGGCGAAGGCTTCGAAAACAAGCTGGCCGAACTGGTTGCCGCGAAAACCGGGCGCAAGTCCGTCTCCTACACCTGGTTTCCCACGATCACCGGCTTCGTGCGCAATACGTTGGGGGCCAACCGATGCGACATCATCATGGGCTATGCCCAAGGCGATGAGCTGGTGCAGAACACCAACGCCTACTATCGCTCCGCCTATGTGCTGGTGCATCCGAAAAGCCACGATATGGAAGGCGTGGAAACGATCGAGGATCCCAGACTCACAGGCAAAACGATCGGCGTCGTTGAAAGCACGCCGCCAACCGCCAACATGGCCGCCAACAAGCTTCTGCGGACCGCCAAGATCTATCCGCTTGCGGTGGATACGCGCGTCACCCCATCAATGGGGGAGGTCATGATCAAGGACATGCTGGCACACAAGATCGATGCGGCGGTGCTGTGGGGACCGATGGCAGGTTACTACGCCAAGGAACTCGGAGCTGATGTGACGATCGTTCCACTGGTGAAGGAAAAAACCGGCTCGCGCATGTCTTACCGCATCACCATGGGCGTACGTCCGTCGGACCAGGAATGGAAGCGGACGCTCAACCGGGTGATCAGGGAAAACCAGGCGGAGATCACCAGGATCCTGCTGAGCTACAACGTGCCGCTGATCGACGAACACGACAACCTGATTACCCAATGAATGGAAGGGAGACTATTTTCGTGCTGGTCGCCGCGAGCCTTCTGGGTCTGGCCGAGCCGACATGGGCTGGCGACATCGCCGAACCCAGCGGTTTCCGGATGGACGACTATCGGGCGCCGGTACCGCGGACGCTGCAAGGCGCGAGGGTGGTGACGACGGTGGAAGCGGAAGCGCTGTGGCGAACGAAAAAGGCGATCTTCTTCGACGTGATGCCGGACACGCCCAAACCGGCCAATTTGCCGGCAGGGACGATATGGAGAGACAAGGTCAGAAAGGACATTCCAGGCAGCATATGGCTGGCCAATGTGGGATACGGCGCTATTTCGCAGGAGACCGCCAGCTATTTTCGCCAAGGCCTCGCGGCCAAGGCCGGGACGGACAAGTCGCGCACGGTTCTGTTCTACTGCATGACGAATTGCTGGATGTCGTGGAATGCGGCGAAACGGGCCGTCCAGTGGGGCTACAGTTCAGTGATCTGGTATCCGCTCGGGGCCGATGGATGGGAAGATGCAAACCTTCCACTGGAGGAGAAGAAACCCTACGCAACGAACAATTGAAATAAGGACTGCAATTATTCTCGATAGTTTGTTTTCAATTTTTCAAAACCTATTGTTTCATTTGTCCATTTTGAAACTTGATGGACGAGCCATTGCGTCGGTGCCCTGCAATGGTTGGCTAACGACAGGATCGGTCCCTTCGGGCTGGTATAAGAGGAGAAATGTCATGAAGAAGAACTGGAAAAAACCGACCATGTGTCAGGTTGCCGCTGGCTTCGAAATTTCACGGTATCTGCCTGCTGAAATTACTCCCAAGAAGTAGGCCGCAGAGGTGCGCGTCCCTGGCGACAGGGGCGCGCATCCCCTCCCCGCATGGGATTTTCGTGAAAGATTTTGACGCACGCAAAGCGCGCGGAGTGTTGTTTGTGACTGCAAATTGCCTGCAGGTCAGAGAAGCCGGCGCGCGGGCATTTTCATGCATTTGAGGATCATCGGATCGGCGGCGGGCGGCGGCTTTCCGCAATGGAACTGCAACTACCGTCTCAGTCGTGCGGCTCGCAACGGCATGGCAAGCGTGCATCCACGAACCCAGTCAAGTGTCGCCGCCTCGGCGGACGGGTTGGGCTGGGTTCTTTTCAATGCCTCGCCCGACATTCGCCAGCAAATCGCTGCAACACCTGAATTGCAACCTGCGGGCGATGCGCCGCTGCGCTCGACACCTATTCGCGCTGTGGTGCTGACCAATGCCGACGTCGATCATATCGCCGGACTGCTCAGCCTGCGCGAGCGGCAGCCTTTCGCCATCTATGCAACGGCGCAGGTTCTGGCGACGCTGGAGGCGAATTCGATTTTCAACGTTCTCGATCCAGCGCTTGTGCCGCGGCGCATCCTGCCGCCGGCGAAAGAGTTGGCCATCTGCGACGCAGAAGGCCGCGATACCGGCGTAATGATCGAGCCCTTTGCCGTGCCCGGGAAGATAGCACTCTATCTGGAGGATAGAGACCATCCGGATGCCAATTTCAGCTCCGACGCAGGTGACACGATCGGAGTCCGAATTGCCGGCATCGGCAGCCGCGGCTCCGTCTTCTATATCCCAGGCTGCGCGCGCATCGATGCGCGGCTACGCGCGCGTCTCACCGATGCCGCCTGTCTTTTGTTCGACGGCACGGTCTACACCGACGACGAGATGATCGTCGCCGGCGTCGGTCAGAAAACCGGCGCGCGCATGGGGCATCTGGCGATCTCGGGAGAATTGGGTTCGATTGCAGGCTTGGCCAATGTGAAGGTCGGCCGTCGCGTCTTCGTCCACATCAACAACACCAACCCCATCCTTGACGAGAGTTCCGCCGAACACGCGGCGGTCAAGGCGGCAGGCTGGGAAATCGCAAACGACGGTATGGAGATGGAATTTTGAGCGACTTCCGCGATGCAGCCAAAGGCGGACTCTCCACGAGCGCTCTCGAAGCCGTGCTGAGGCAGGTTGGCGCCGAGCGCTATCACAATCGCCATCCCTTTCACCACAGGATGACCAGCGGCGCGTTGTCGAAGGCCGAGATGAAGGCCTGGGCGCTGAACCGCTATTGCTATCAGGCGGTCATCCCACGCAAGGATGCCATGATACTCGTACATGCCGAGGATCCAGCGTTTCGTGCCGCGTGGCGCAAGCGGATCGAGGATCATGACGGCGAGGACGGCTGGAGCGGCGGCATCGCGCGCTGGCTGCATCTGGCAACTTCGCTCGGCCTGGACGCCGAGGCCGTGAAGAGCGAAAGGCTGGCACTGCCGGCGACACGCTTCGCGGTGGGCGCTTACCTTTCCTTTTGCACAAACCGGACGCTGTTCGAGGCGGTCGCGTCCTCGCTGACCGAGATGTTCTCGCCACTCATCATCGGCGAGCGGGTGCCGGCAATGCTGGCCAAATACGACTACATCACCGAGGATACGCTGGCCTATTTCAAGCAACGGCCCGAACAGGCCTCGCGTGACGCCGACTTCGCCCTTGACTACGTGCTCAGCCACGCCGATACGGCGGAGCGCCAGCAGCAGGCAATCGATGCACTGGTGTTCAAATGCGATATACTCTGGGCCATGCTTGACGCGCTTCAACACGCCTATGGCGAGCGGGGAAACATACCGCCCGGCGCCTTCCAGCCCGAGGCAGCCCTATGACGGCGCTGCGCGAAAGAGCTGTGGTGTCGTTGCGATCGGTACCTTCGCTGCCGAAGCACGTGCGCATACAATACGATCCCTTGCGGCAGGCATTCGCCGTGCTTTCACCGGAAAAGATATTCTGGCCGAACGATGTCAGTCTCGACATATTGCGACGCTGCGATGGACGGTCCACGGTCGGCGACATCATTGCCGGCCTTGCCGCCGATTATGAGGCCGAACAGGAGGCCGTGGCGACCGACGTCATCGCCTTCCTGCAGGAATGGTCGGACAAGCTGCTGGTGAGGCTATGAGCACGCCCCTCCTCCCTCCAATCGGCATGCTGGCGGAACTGACGCATCGCTGCCCGCTGCAATGC
>NZ_RZPW01000157.1:0-9842 GCF_003998455.1 Mesorhizobium sp. M7A.F.Ca.CA.001.08.2.1
ACCGCAAATTGGATAACCCGCCGCAACCGAGGTTCGGTCAGTTTCGATGGAACCTGGGCCAGCGCGACGTGGGTCGAGACGTGGCTGACGCGAAAATCGCCATGGGCAAGCATCATCACGGAATCGCGCGCGCCTGTCAGCTCAGCCAGCATGTCGGTGTGGCCGGCATAGTGATAGCCGGCCAGGTTGAGCGCTTCCTTGTTGAGAGGAGCCGTAACGATACCGGCAATTGAACCGGCCTGGGCCAGGCGAACAGCTTTTTCGATCGCCAGATAGGCGAGGCGCCCGCCTTCAGCCGACATGATGCCTGTCTCAATGGGTGTTTGTTCGGGGCCGGCTTCGAGAATGGCTACAGCGGGAAACGTCCCAGCGGCCGAAGCTGACGGTTGTTCCTCCTCAATGCGCCCAGAAATCGACTCCATTGTCCGCATCGCGGTGACGCTGCCGATGATGAGAAGGGACAGCGACCCGTCGGCAAGGCGCGGTTTCAGCCGTGCGCATGCCTTGGCGATGATCTCGGGGCCGATGCCCGCAGGATCACCCATTGTGATGCCGAGTCTTGGACCAGACATAAACGCCTCTAATCGGTCAATTGTGGTCATCTTCTAATCCCTCTAACCATGGATGCGCAATAGTTTTCTTTTTCGGTCATTCGTAATCAGCTGCGCGACGAAATCCGCCGGCCTGAATCCCTCTCTGGGAGGGCAGGGCCGTTGTAGCAGGCGGCTGAAGCATCGTTTGACGTCATTTGACCGGCGGGAATGGACCCGCCCTGTGCTTTTGCCGGCGACCGTCTTGATCAGCGACGCGCGAGAGTCGCGAGCCTGCAGAAGAGGGCGCTGTCGCCGAACGCGCCAGATTTGGAAGTTGTGGCTAGCCCTTGGAAAACGCCGCCTTTGATTCTGGAGATCGGAAGCCCCGGTTCAATCTCGCTCTCGACCGTGAGTTCGACGACGCCGAGGCTGGAGCACACCGATCGCAATGTTTCGCCGCCAGTGACGAGCAGCGTTCCGGGCTTTGGCAAACCGTCGAGAAGCGACGCAAACACCTTGCCGATATGACCTGAAACCGCGTGGCGATCGCCCGATGCAACGACGGTGACAACCGACGGCGCACCTCGCATGATTCGTTTTGCCAGATCCCTTTTCGCTTTGTCGATGTCGCGTTCCACAACGATATGCCCATCAGCATGCTTGGCGGCAAACGAGGCCACCTGTCCCGCCGTGACTTCGTGATTTGTGCCGACAAGGCCCAGGAACGGGGCGGACAATGCCGGAGCAGGCTTGCGTGGTATGCTCAGGTGTCGCGCCAGCGCTGCAGCCAGGCCGCCCGTACCAACCCAGAGTGTGCTGGGCGCGCCCGCCGTTGCAACGATCTCGTCCAGGTCCTTGTCCGTTTCGGCGTCGTAGAGGGTGATGAAATGAAGTGGTCGCGCCCCCGGTACCGCCCGGCCGGACGAAAAGCGCTGGCCTAGTCCGGAGACGATGTCGGGACCTACCATTTCGGGCCGATCGAGTCGCCATTGACGCCCAAGGCGTGTAACGCGGCCCTGAAATGGGAACGCTGGTGCCAGAACAACCCGCTGGTACGCACCCTCGACGATGCAGGCTTCTATTTCGGCAATGACGTGACCGCGCAAAAGGCTGTCGATCTTCTTGAAGCTCAGTTGTCCGGCGGCCAACCATGGCGCGAACTTCAAGTGTCTGGCGACGGCCGTTGTCTCGGCGCCCTCACGTGTGGCGATATCGACAGCCAAACGGCCCGAGAACGCGCGATCCAGTTGCCAACTCACCGCAACACCTTGGCCCGGCGAGGCGAAGCAAACCGCGCTATCCAGGGCGCCGGTCAGGTCGTCGGCGACGATCCGGATATCCACGGCCTCAAGAGCGCTCAACGGAAGAACCCGAACGGCTGACGCGAACGACTCGGACGTTTACATCGAGCGTCCGAAGATTGGTGAGGTTGGCCTGATCGATGCCCTCGTCGGTAATGATCTGGTGGATATCGGCCAGCCGGCAGATGGTGCAGAAATTCGGAGTGGTGAATTTGGAATTGTCGGCAAGCACGACGACGCGGCGCGCCGCGGCGATCATCGCCTGCTTCATCGCCGCGACCTCAAGCGAGGTCTCCGTGAGCATGTCTCCGGTGATGGCATGAGTGCCAAGAATTGCCACATCGGCGTGGATGGTGCGCAGGAAATTCTCGCCAGGCTGGCCAACCAGAGTTAGAGAACCCGGCTTGCAGGTGCCTCCAAGCATGACGAGGCGTATCCCCGGCACGGTTGCGAGGATCTGGGCGATCGCCAGGCTGTTGGTGACGGCCGTAAGCGCGATGGGGGCAGCCGCGATGGCGCGGGCGACTTCCAGAACAGTCGTGCTTGCGTCGAAAATGACACTCTGCCCGGGGCGAAGTTCCGACATCATGGCCGCACCTATGGCCTCCTTCTCAGCCCTGGCGAAGTGTGCGGCAGTGGCGAGATCCGGCTCGAAGGTGGCGAGTTCCGTGCGGTGAAGCATTGCTCCGCCATGCGTTCGCTCCAATGCTCCTTGCCGTTCCAGTGTTTCGAGGTCGCGCCGGATGGTTGAAGGTGACGCCCCGATGAGATCGATGAGTTCCTGAATGCCGACGGTTCCTTCCCGTTTAAGGCATTCGAGAATGAAAGCATGACGCTTGGCCGGAATAAGATCGACCCGTCCACGCCCGCCATCGTCTTCCCATGACCCGCCGGAAGCTGAGGATCCCATTTCTTCCACCGTTGATTTTCGAACATTCCTAGCCACGTTCGTATCTCCGCACAGTGCAGCAACGCGCTCACCGGAATCACAGCGAGCCCAGCATCGCGAATATCACGAATTTATCCGGCGAGCCCACTGGTTTGTCATGGCAATGAACGAATTGCCATCGATTTTGGTCTTATTGGAATTATTTTGACTGATTTTGCCCGCGCGTGGTAAGCGATAGGTCGTCAAACTGCGTCAGCTGACTCTCGTAATCGCGCAGTTCTTGTCAAAAAAATAGGAATCAAGTCAGCGATTTGGAGCGTTTGGGCTCTGTTGCGAACGGGTTGGAGGAACCATGCTTTCTTGTCGAAGCTGAAATCGGCCTTTATCGGCGCCGCTGCCGCGGCTTTCTTGTCAACGGCGGCTGTCGCCGCCGATCAACCTACGTCGGCGTTGTCGTGCCGACCATGGATGCGCAATTCTGGAACAGCTATGTCGCTTTCATGAAGAAGGGAGCGGACGAGCTTGGGGTAAAGCTCGTCGTGCTCAATGCCGACACCAGCGGCTATTCGCATATCCGGCGAACTGGTCATTCGCGGCTCTACCAACACCGCCTGAACTATCAACGCCAGAGTCTCATTTAGCAAATGCGTGCGCATACGTATTCCCAATTTCAAACAAATGGAGAGAGATTTATGGAGGAAAATCAAGTCGCGCCAAATTTCAGGCTGGACGGAAAACGAGCGCTCATTACGGGAGCTGGGCGGGGGCTGGGACTGGCCGCCGCCCATGCGCTCGCCCACTTTGGTGCCGAGGTTGTTCTGGCCGCCCGCACATTGAGCGAGGTGGAGGCCGCCGCGGCCAATATCACTCGCGCGGGCGGACGAGCCGAAGCCATCGCGCTCGATATCCGGGACGTTTCGGCAGTGAGTGAAGCTGTTTCACACAGGCCGGCATTTCATGTGTTGGTCAACAATGCCGGGATGAACCGCACCAACCCATTCCTTGATGTAACGCAGGCCGATTTCGATGATATCATGGGCCTCAATCTGCGTGCTTCCTTCTTTGTTGCGCAGATCGTCGCGCGACGCATGGTCGAGCAAGGCGTGAGTGGCAGCATCATAAACATGTCGTCGCAGATGGGCCATGTCGGTGCCGCGACGCGCAGCGTCTACTGCGCCTCTAAATGGGCGATGGAGGGGATGACCAAGGCTACGGCAATAGATCTGGCTCCATACAAGATCCGTGTCAACACCGTCTGCCCTACGTTTGTCGAAACGCCGCTGGCTCAGAATTTCCTGAAGAATGAGGCCTTCAGGGCGGAGGTGCTGTCCAAGATAAAGCTTGGCCGCATCGGTCATGTCGACGACATAACCGGGGCGGTTGTCTTCCTGGCGTCCGATGCATCCTCTCTCATGACGGGATCGTCCATGATCATCGACGGCGGTTGGACTGCGGACTAAGAACCTGCTGGAGGGTCGCATGATCTGGATGCCGGACAGGCGAACCCCGGAATGAGAGCGCGATTTCAGGAACGGCGCTCGTAAGCCTTCGTGCCCGAGGTTTGGCGGGCGGTGTTCTGATCGGATCGGCGGCGAGCCGGGCGCGCCATCAGCGTCGCGAAAAGCCGTCGAGCATCACTGCGAAGATGATGATGGCGCCTTTCAGGATCGCCTGTTGGGCGGGTCCGACGCCAGTGATGCTCAACCCATTGTCGACGACGCCGATGATCAGCGTACCGAGCAGCACGCCGACGATGCTGCCCTTGCCGCCCGACAGGCTGACGCCGCCGATGGCAACCGCGGCGATCGTCGATAGTTCGAGGCCGGTCGTCTGCGCCATCGTGGCGCTCATGTAGCGCGACATGCTGATTACGGCGCCGATCGCATAGAAGCTGCCGGCAATGGCGAACACGATGATGCGCACGCGCACCACGCGCACGCCGCTGATGAAAGCCGATCGGGAATTGCCGCCAACGGCGTAGATTTCGGCCCCGAAAGCGGTCCGGTGCAGGACGAAATAGCTGAGCGCCACGATCGCGAAGAACAGGATGACCGGGTTGGGCACGTAGAGCAGGCTGCCCTGGCCGATGAAGGCAATGCTCGAGGGGATGCTGTCGACGAAGCCACTGCCGGTCACCTGATAGGCGAGCCCGACGCCGATTTGCCAGACGCCAAGCGTCACAATCAGGGATGGCAACCGCAGCCGTGCCACGAGGAAACCGTTGGCGGTGCCGAACGCGACGCCAACGAAGAGCATCACCGGGATGGCGAGAAGGGGAGAGATCGCGACGCCGAGAAGGCTGAATTGCGGGTTGGTGGTGACGAGGCTGCCGCCGACCATCAGCGTCACCGCCACGATGCCGCTCACCGAGAGATCGAGGCCTACCGTGAGCACCACGAACGCCTGCCCGCAGGCGGCAATGCCTCGGATGGACGACTGGATCAGCACGTTCGCGAGGTTTTCGGTGCCGATTGTGGCGCCGCGCGTGACGATTGCGAACCCCGCGATCAAGGCGGCGAGGATGAGCAGGCGCACGAAGTCGTCGCTGGTCAGTACGCCGAAGCCAAAGCCTCGGCGGCCCGGCCCGGTATTCGCTTCCCGAAGTTGGTCGACGATCACTCTGGTTGCCTCCGCAATTGCATGTCAGGCCGTGATGCGGGTTGGCCGCTCGCGGCGGCGGAAGAATTCGATCGACACCGCCAGGATGATGACCGCACCCTTGACCGTGTTCTGGACGTCGGTGCTGGCGCCCATGGCGCCGAGGCCGCTGTCGATGACGGCGAGGATCAGTGTCCCTAACAACACGCCGAGCACGGTGCCGCGGCCGCCATAGATGCTGACGCCGCCGATCGCGACAGCGGCGATGCTGTCGAGCTGCAGCCCGCTCAGCGTCCTGATCGAGACCGACATCATCCGCGATTCGATCGACAGGGCGGCGAGTGCGACCATCAGTCCCGAGATCACGAAGACGAGGAACTGCACGCGCCGGACCTTGATGCCGGAGAGATACGCGCTGGCGGAATTGCCGCCGACGGCATAGACGGCCCGGCCGAAGGACGTGTGGCTGAGCACGAAATGCGCCAGCGCGAAGAGCAGGAGCATCTCAATGACCGGCACGGGCACGCCCCGGATCGAGCCCTGTCCCAGCATGCTAAGGCTCGAAGGCAGATCGGTGATCGTGTAGCCGCCGCCGACGAGTTGGGCGAGACCCAGGCCGATCTGCCACATGCCGAGCGTCGCGATCAGCGCGGGCACGCGCAGCCGCGCGACCAGCAGGCCGTTGACGGCGCCCATCACGATGCCGACGAGCAGGATAATCGCGATACCGACGGGAACTGGCCAAGGATCGCCGCCGACCATGTTGAGGTCGAAGCGGCTGGTCAGCGTGGAAGCGCCAAGTACGCTTGCGAAGACGCCGATGCCGTAGAGCGACACGTCGATGCCTCCCGTCAGGATGACAAAGGTCTGGCCGATAGCGGCTATGCCGATGATGGAGCTCTGCAGCAGGATGTTGGACAGCCCGCGCGCACTGTAGGTAACGCCTCCGGTTAAGAGGCCGAACACGACGATCAGCGCCACGAGCATCAGCGCGCGCAGCACGTTGTCGTTGCGCAGGAAGCTCTTCATCCGTGCGCCTCCGGCACGCCAGCGATATCGGCGCCCTTGTCGCCGCGCACGAGCACCATTTCGAGCAAGTCGCGCTCGCTGACCCGATCGGGCGCGACTTCGCGTGTGATCCGGCCCTGCGCCATGATCAGGATGCGGTCCGACGCCACCATGATCTCGCGCATGTCGGATGACAGCAGCAAAACGCCGACGCCCCGCTCCCGCGCCTGACTGCGGATGACGTCGTAGATCTCCTGGCGGGCGCCGACGTCGATACCCCGGGTCGGCTCGTCGAGAATGAGGAGCTTCGAACCGGCGGCGATCCACTTGCCGATGACCACCTTCTGCTGGTTGCCGCCGCTGAGCAGTCGCACGAGCTTGCCCGGTTCGCGCGGCCGCAGCCCCACATCGTCCATCACTCGGGCCACCAGGCCGCGCACCCGGCGGCCGACGAGCACGCCCGCAGTCGTCACTCGGCTCAGTGCCGGCAGCACGATGTTGAAGCCGACCGAGTGCTCCTGGACGATGCCTTCGGCCTGGCGATCCTCGCTGACGAAGCCGATGCCGAGCCGGCGCGCCTTGCTCGGCGTCATCGTGGCGACGTTCACCGCCACGCCATCGAAGTGAAGGCCGCCCTTGACACGGGTTCCGTCCGGCAGCGCACCGACGATGGCGCGCGCGAGTTCGCTCTTGCCCGCGCCGATCACGCCGGCGATGCCGACGATGGTGCCCTTCGCGATGGTCAGGTCGATTCCTTCGAACAGGCCGTCGGCGGAAAATCCGGAGAGTTCGAGGAGCCTGCCGGCGCCCGGTCCGGCCGCCTGCCGCAACGTTGATGTGCTGTCAACCGGCTTGCCGGTCATGCGCTCGACCAGCGTCGCCATGTCGATTTCGGCGATGCCGCAGCTCTTGACGACGGCGCCGTCGCGCAGGATCGTCACCCGGTCGGCGAGCGCGAAGACTTCTTCGAGTTTGTGCGAGATGTAGACGATGGCGACGCCGCGCTGCTTGAGCACCCTGACGAGGCCATAGAGATTGTCGATCTCGACGCGCGACAAGGCGGAGGACGGCTCATCCATGATGAAGACGGCCGGATCGTAGGAGAGGGCGCGCGCGATCTCCACTTCCTGCTGGTCGGCCACCTTCAGGTCGCCAACCGTGGCATCGGGCGACACTCTGCTGCCCAGCCGCTGCAGGATCTGCGCGGCCTCTTGGCGCGCCTTGGGCCAGTCGACCTTGCCCCAGCGGGCGGGCAGGCGGCCGAGAAGGATATTCTCGGTGACGCTCAGATACTGGACCAGGCCGAACTCCTGATAGACCATCGAGACGCCGTTGCGCTGCGCCTCGGATGGATTGGAAAACTGGGCCTGCTTGCCGCGCACCGTGTATTCGCCGCTGTCGGGCCGCAGCACGCCCATGAGGATCTTCATCAATGAGCTTTTGCCGGCGCCGTTCTCGCCGAGAAGGGCGTGGACCTCGCCGGCGCGCAATTCGAGCGCCACGTCCCTCAGAATCTTGATGCTCCCGAAGGACTTGGTGATGCCCACCATGCTCAGGACGATGTCACCCACGCGTGTCTCACCTGTTCCCTGGATACCGCCCGGCGTCTGTCGCGCGGTGGAATTGCAGCCACCCGCGCGACGAACGGATGCGCCTCAATAGCCGAGGAGGCTCTTGCGGTCGGCGAGCGTCGGGACGGGGAGGCCGATCTCCTTGGTGTCGAGGACTGGCCAGTAGTTCCACTTCCCGAGCGGCATGTCGGTGAAGGCGACGGTTCCGCCCCACATATGCGCTGCATCCGTGTCGATCGTCGCACCCGTCAGGAGCGGCATCGGCAGCAATACCCGGCGCGGCAGCTTGACCGTTCCGGAATTGGCATCGCCGTCGCCCAACGGCTGCTTGAGCACGGTGTGCCAGAGGAACTGCTTCACGACGACATCGATCTGGTGCCACGGGTTGTTCGACACCGTGAAGTCGAAGGTGCCGTCGCGCAAAGGTGCCAGCATCGCCTTGTCGATATCCTGGAGGATGACGACGACGTGGTTCGGATCGCCGGCGGGCGCCAGACGGTCGACGGAGCGCAGGCCCTCTGTGATGGCGCCGGCATCGCCGAACTGGGGATAGATGGCCTTGATGTCGGGATAGCGGGCAAAGGCATCCTGGATAGCCTTGATCACCGACTCCGGCTGGCCGGACGTGTCGACAGATTCGACGATCTCGACGGCGGGATCTCCCGCCAGCCCCAGACCGACGCCGTGGTGACGGGCCTGGCAGATCGGCAGGGCGCGTGCGCCCCAGATCTCCAGCACGCGATAAGGCTTCTCGGCGGTAGCGCCCGCCGTTTTGGCGAGTTCGGAGAATTTCACGCCGATCTGGCCGTTGCCTTCCATCGTGTCGGCATCATAGCCGGCAAAGCCGGTGAGCTTGTCGGTGTTGGCCGGAAGCACCCAGTTGTAGACGTCGATCCCGGATGCGATGGCCTTGTCGATGGTGGTGGCCATGGAGGTCGGGTCGATGGGATGCAGCACGATCGCGTCGTAGGCGTGCGTGGCGATGGCGTCTTCCATCAGGCGCGTCTGCGTCGGCACGTCGAATTCGGCCGAGCTCGTGGTGAAGGTCGCGCCGGCTTCCTCGAGCTGGGTCTGCAGGAGATGCTGCGCGATGACCTGGTAGTCGTCGCCCATCCACACCGGCAAATAGAGCACCTTGTAGGGCGACCCGTCCTGCTTGACGGCGATCCCCTTGTAAGGCTGCCACTGGACACGGCTCGGATCTATGAGACCCTTGATCTTGCCCCAGTCGGCCTCGGGTATGAAGTCCGGTCGCGCGGCTTCCTGGGCCGTCGCGGCAAATGCCAGGGACAGCGAGAATAAAGCTGCCGCTATATATTTCTTCATTGAATTCCTCCTCCAAACTCTTCCTGCCATTCGCGAATGCGGTACCTGGGGTACCGGCATTGCCTCCCTGCTGCGAAAGAAGACCTCCAATTCGTTTGCTGAAGCTATTCGGTGATAGGGGTGATGAATTATAGAAGCATGCAGCCGAACAAATATTGCCTGGGAGCACTGTCCTAAGGCAAATCCCCAACCGAAGTCCTAGCCGCCCCGGCAAGAGGGCTCAAATCGTTGTTCACCATGTCGGCATCGCGAACGGCGAGGAAACGGTGATATTCGGGTGGAGGGATGGCCGCGCTTTGTCGTCACCACGCCCTGCCTTCGCAATCGGGACAGTGTTCTTCGACAAGCTCAGGATGAGGTAGGAAGCGGGCGAGCCTAGGACGACCGAGAAGGAGAATGCCGGCGCCAATGGCGCGACCGCCACCGTCAGGTGTCGAGCTTGGTGGCCATGTCCTCGATGTCGTCGGCGATGACATCCCAATCCGCCTCGGCGGCAAGGTCGATCGCCTGGTTGGGGCCGAATTCGGTGGGACGCAGGAAGAAGCCGGTCATCAAACCGTACTTGCGCGCGTTGGCGAGGTCGCCATTGTGCGCCGACGCCAGCATGACCTCGCCC
>NZ_RZPW01000158.1:0-9842 GCF_003998455.1 Mesorhizobium sp. M7A.F.Ca.CA.001.08.2.1
GTTGAACTGCACTTGCAACAAAGCCACTCTGGCCCGCCCGGAGCGGCTTTGCTTTGAAGTTGTCGAGCGGCGCTGCCTTGGCCCCGTTCGCTGAAATCCGTTCTTATTTTCGGGGAGGAATCGCCGGCACTTCGGCTTGGCTCGGCTCCAGTTTGCGACCGAGGTCGACAGCGTCGCGCAGCACGGCGAGATGCGAGCGCGGCTGATCGCCGGCGGCAACCTCGATACCGGTCGCCGCCAACGACCAGTACAGCGTGTGGGTGAAGACACGGCCGAGGGAACCGCGCAGCTCGACCTGGATGTTTTCTATGCCCGGGCCGAAATTCTCCGCCATCGGCCCGGAGATCGGGTCGCCCGTCAGCCAACCGTTGCCGCGGTCGAAGATATTGGTCCAGCGCGTCGCAGCAAACACCGCGCCATGATGCACCGCCCGCTGCGGCTTGCCGGAAGAACGGTTGCGCCCTTCCTGATAAAGCACGGTGCCACCGGCCGCCGCTCCCTCGGCAATCGGCGGACATGCCGAGAACAGGCGTTCGGCGATGCCGCGCCTGAATTCGGCGAGATTGTGCGTCACCAGAAATTCGCTGTGGGTCAGCGGGCTACCAAGCGTGACGAAATCGCTGATCTTCCAAGGCCGATGGTTGTCGTCCCTGGTGCGCAGTTGGCGATAGAGCTCCCACTGATCGCGCCGGAACCCGGCAAGGTCGTCAAGGCTGCCGGGCCATGCCGAGCCGTCGGCAACAAGCGTCGCCTTGTCGATGGCGTGGATAGCTTTCAGTTTCGCCTTGTCGCGGATGGCCTCGAGTTTTCGGGGCCTGAAATCGGACCACAAGATCTGCAACAGGTCATAGGCGATCATCGAGCCGAGGCTGTGCGAGACCAGCACGATGCGATCGTAGGTATCGTCCATCATCAGACGCTTCAGCAGCTTCAGGCCGCGGTCGCGGATCAGCGCCCGCTTCTCTACCGTGGCCGCTTCAGCGCGCACATAGGCCGCGACATCGCCGAAATAGGGAAGGCCAAAACGGTCCACCGACCAGATGACGAACGAGGCCAGGATGGTGACGAGGACGCCGACGGTCCACGAAATCTGCTGCTGCCAAACCGACGTCGCAAGCGCGAGCGTCGCGACCAGGACGATGATGACGGCAACCAGGGTGACCAGATAGAGCTTTCGGGCGTCCGGCGGTATGTCGGCGGGCTTGCGCCACAGCAGATTTGTCACCCAGGCGGCAAGCCGGCCTCGCGTCGTGCCCTGCGTGATGTCGGCCCAGTAAAGCTCGTAGAAGTCGGTGCGGCGGCCATCGACATCGTAGGGCGTGGTGATGCGGCGAAGTTCGTACGAATTGGTCCGGCTGTCGGGAGTGATCCAGCTCTGGTTGATCTTCGCGCCGGCGGGGTCGGCCGGATCGGCGACATGGGCATAAAACGGCGCGCGGTTGGGGTCATGGCTCCAGACAGCCTGGACAAAGCCTCGCAGCGTATCCATCGGCCGCTGTTCGCCCATGCCATGCACGATCACCACCGCCTGGCCAGGCTTGCGCGGCGCTTTCCCGGCGGGCGGCGATGCGAACGGGTCAGGCACCAACGTCTCCGTCGACGACAATCCCGCCGTCGAGGCGGGAATTCGTCATCGTAGCGCCGAAATCGCCGTCAAGCCAAGAAAGCCAGCCAAGAAAAAGCCCGGCGCGAAGCCGGGCTCTTCTTGGCGTGTCCCGGCGCTTATCCCGGATCAGTGATCCATGGCTTTGACGATCTCTTCGGTCATCTTCTTGGCGTCGCCGAGCAGCATCATGGTGCCGTCCTTGTAGAACAGCGTGTTGTCGATACCGGCATAGCCGGAACCGAGCGAGCGCTTGACGAACAGGCAGGTGCGCGCCTTGTCGACATCGAGGATCGGCATGCCGTAGATAGGTGAGGACTTGTCGTCGCGCGCGGACGGGTTGGTGACGTCGTTGGCGCCGATGACATAGGCAACGTCGGCTTGCGCGAACTCCGAGTTGATGTCCTCAAGCTCGAACACCTCGTCGTAGGGCACATTGGCTTCGGCGAGCAGCACGTTCATGTGGCCGGGCATGCGGCCGGCGACCGGGTGGATGGCGTACTTCACGTCGACGCCATTGGCCTTGAGCTTGTCGGCCATTTCGCGCAGCGCATGCTGCGCCTGGGCAACCGCCATGCCGTAGCCCGGCACGATGATGACTTTCTGGGCGTTCATCATGAGGTAGGCGGCATCGTCGGCAGAACCCTGCTTGACCGTGCGTTCGATGCCGTCATCGGCGGCCGCTGCCGTCTCCCCACCGAAGCCGCCGAGAATGACCGAGATGAAGCTTCGGTTCATGCCCTTGCACATGATGTAGGACAGGATCGCGCCGGATGAGCCGACCAGCGCGCCGGTGATGATTAGCGCCAGATTGCCGAGCGTGAAGCCCAGGGCCGCCGCCGCCCAGCCGGAATAGGAATTCAGCATCGAGACGACGACCGGCATGTCGGCGCCGCCGATCGGGATGATCAGCAGGATACCGAGCACCAGCGAGGCGGCAACGATCAGCCAGAAGACCAGCTTGGACTCGGTGGTGACCAGCAACACGATCAGCACGACGAGCGCGATGGCAAGTGCGGCGTTGATGAAGTGGCGTGCGCCGATCATGATCGGCTTGCCGGACATGCGGCCATCGAGCTTGAGGAAAGCGATGACCGAGCCGGTGAAGGTGATGGCGCCGATGGCGACGCCAAGGCTCATCTCGATCAGGGCCTGGGCATGAATGTCGCCATCCGTGCCGATGCCGAAGCTTTCCGGGGCATAGATCGCGGCAGCCGCCACCATGACGGCGGCGAGGCCGACCAGCGAGTGGAAGGCAGCGACCAGCTGCGGCATCGAGGTCATGGCGATGCGGCGCGCGGTAACGGCGCCGACGCCGCCGCCAATGGCAAGGCCGAGCACGATCAGGCCGAAGCGACCGGCGGACGGGGTCGCCAGAGCCAGTGTGGTGGCGATGGCAATACCCATGCCGATCATGCCGTAGAGATTGCCCTGCCGGCTGGTGGTCGGATGCGACAGGCCGCGCAGCGCCATGATGAACAGGACACCGGAGACGAGGTAGAGGAAGGACGCGAAGTTGGCGTTCATGGCGCTCTACTTGTCCTTCTTCTTGTACATGGCCAGCATGCGCTGAGTGACGAGGAAGCCGCCGAAGATGTTGACCGAAACCAGCATCAGCGCGACGAAGCCGAAGCCCGCGGCAATGCCGGAGGCGGCGATGCCGACGGCAAGCAGCGCGCCGACGACGATGACCGAGGAGATGGCATTGGTGACGGCCATCAGCGGCGTATGCAGTGCGGGGGTCACCGACCAGACGACGTAGTAGCCGACGAAGATCGCCAGGACGAAGATGGCGAAGCGGAAGACGAAGGGATCGATGGCGCCGCCGGAGAGCGCATGCGCGGCATCACCGGCTGCGTCAGTGCCGCCGGGCGCGGTCGCCAGATTGTGCACCGCCAGCCGGACGGCGGCGGAGGCCTGGTCGAGCTGGTCGAGGGCTTTCTGCAGGGTCTGGTCCATCACGCGATCCCTTTCGGCTTCGACGAGGGCGACTTGGGTGCGGCCGCCTTCTTGGGCGCGGCTTTCTTGGGCGAAGCATCGGCGACCATGGTCTTGGCCGGGATCGCGGCCGGCTCGACATATTGGCCCTTTGCCGGCTGCTGGTCGGCTTTCACGAAAGCCGGATGAACCACCTTGCCGCCATCGGTCAGCATCGTTGCCTTGACCAGATCGTCGTCGCGATTGATGGCAAGCGTCTTGGTCGTCTTGTCGACCAGCGTCTCGAGAAAGGCGAACAGGTTCCTGGCATAAAGCAGCGAGGCCGACGCCGCGATGCGGCCAGGCACATTGAGATGGCCGACAATCTTGACGTTGTTGGCGGTGGTGACCACCTTGCCGGCTTCGGCGCCCTCGACATTGCCGCCGCGCTCGACCGCGAGGTCGACGATCACCGAGCCCGGCTTCATCGAAGCGACCATCGCCGCCGAGACCAGCTTGGGCGCCGGCCGGCCGGGAATGAGCGCCGTGGTGATGACGATATCCTGCTTGGCGATGTGCTCTGATGTGAGTGCCGCCTGCTTGGCCTGATATTCCTTCGACATTTCCTTGGCGTAGCCGCCGGCCGTTTCGGCCGCCTTGAATTCCTCGTCCTCGACCGCGAGGAACTTGGCGCCGAGCGAGGCGACCTGTTCCTTGGCGGCGGGGCGAACGTCGGTGGCGGTGACAACCGCACCAAGCCGGCGCGCGGTGGCGATCGCCTGCAGGCCAGCGACGCCAACGCCCATGATGAAGACCTTCGCCGCCGGCACCGTGCCGGCCGCCGTCATCATCATCGGCAAGGCGCGGTCATATTCCGAAGCCCCGTCGATCACCGCCTGATAGCCGGCCAAATTGGCCTGCGAGGACAAGACGTCCATCGACTGCGCGCGGGTGATCCGGGGCATGAATTCCATCGAGAAAGCGGTGACGCCGGCCTTGGCAAGAGCTGCCACGGCGGCATCGTTGCCGTAGGGGTCCATGATGGCGATCACAGCCGCGCCGGGCTTGTAGCTCTTCAGCTCGGCATCACCAGGCCGGCGCACCTTCAGCACCACATCGGCCTTGGCGACATCGGAAGCCTTGCCGATAGCAGCGCCGGCGCTCGCATAGTCGGCATCGATGATGCGCGATTTCAGACCGGCACCGGCCTCGACGACGACGTCGAAGCCCAACGCCGCCAGCCGTTTCACCGTATCGGGCGAAGCCGCGACGCGCGGCTCGTTGGCATCGAGCTCACGAGGGATGAAAACCGTCTGTCCCACCGCATGATCCTTTCGGCCGGAAGCTATTTCCCGCAAGACGCCGGCCGGCCTCGCGGCGGCGCCGTGGACAAGATGTCGGAAAAATCTATCGGAGGATAAAGGCGCCGACAGCCAGAATCAGCACGAACAGAATGGTCGCCGAGAAGAAGCCGCCCGCGAAGAAGCCGAAGGCCATCGCCAGGAGCAGGGCGCCACAAAACAGCGAGCCGTACTTGGCCAGCGCGAGGAAGCCCGCATAGGTGCGGTCATGCTCGGCATAGTCCATCTTCGCGCCCAGTTCGACAGGACCAGTCGGCGAGTGATCAGCCATAGGAATACCCCTTCGAAGACATCTTTCAGGCACATAGCGAAAAGCCGCGCCGAGAGCAATGGCGCTATTGCCGCACAACAACCGACAACTGCCTCAAAGAAAGATTGAAGCCAGCAGTCGACGCCGCGACGGAGTCCGATCGCTGGATTCTGATGCTTGATGCGGAACTCCGAAGGGCGGACGCTTGCGTGGCCTAAGCCGGCTAGATGCGGAAATAGCCCGAGCAACCCGACGACGATCAGATAGAGCGCGACGATGTAGTTCAACAGCCTTGGCATGCGCCGGCGATCAGCGAGATGAGCGGGGTTAGCGCAAGTGTGGAAATGGTCATGGCGGGTTCCCTCAAAAACCTCAGATCGACCCGGAGCGCTGCTCGTGGCCTCACCCAGAACGCCGAAGTCGCCAAAAGGCTCCTGTCGGCCCTGCAAAATCGTGTGGATCCCTGCCGTATCAGGCGGCTTCGTGATAGTATTTTGCCGTCGGCAGGATGGTCAGCGGCGCGAGTTCCCCGACATGCGGCGTATCGAACAGCATGCGCTGCTCCATTGGCGTCGAGCGGAAGAACGGGAACCGTGAGAAGGACCGCTCGCGGATTGCGTTGACGTCGGCGCGGTAGAGCACGACCTTGTTGAAAACGCCCGGATAGGCGCGCGACTCGCTGATCTTCTCCGAGTAGTAGATACGCTTGTAGAAGCCGGCGTGATCCTCGCGAATGGTCGACAGGCAGTAGGGCGCGTTGAAATGGAAGCACGCCATGCCGGCCAGCCGCAGCGTCAGGTAGGGAATCTGCGGGTAGACGCGCGACCATTCGGGATCGGACGCAAACCGGCTGGGACAGATGAAGCTCAGCCCGTCACGAAGCATCGGCATGACGATGTCGCCAAAGGCCTTGGTGGAAGGCGACATCGGCGTGGCCAAGGTGACGTGATGGATACGCAGCGTGCTGACGAGTTCCTGGTCGATATAGACCCCGAAGCGGTACACATTCGGTGCCTCGTCGAGCTCATCGTGAATGGTATGGTTTTCGTTGTCGGGCACCATATCGTTCGAGCGATATGACTTGTAGCGCAGGCGGTAGATGTCCTCGAGATCTTCGCCCTTGTCGCAGCGGCGGTACTCTGTCCGCTCAAGCATCGCCGAAACGTTGCGGGCGAAGCTGGACATGGTGTCGGCGGCGTCCTTGCCGTCCTCGCCCGTCACCGGACGAAGCGAACTCAACTGCACAATCATCAACTCAATCCCCGTACATTGCCGCCGCGATCCGACACTACGACAGGGTCTTGGGATGTAAAAGATGAAAACAGGAAGCAGCCCGTTTACCAGTCGTTAAGGTTAACGATTGCTAAAATAAAACTAAAATTGGTGGTTTTCTTCGTTTTCTGCGTCGCGACGGGGAAAGAGCGTGTCTCGAACATGACGGGAAGCGGCTGAAATTCTGGCATGGCCCGCGATGTGCAAAGAAACCTCGAATGCGGTGAATGCCTAAAGCCTGGGCGCCTGTTCAATCCTGATGGAAACAGGGATGGGCTCTCAGTGCCTGGGCACCATGCGCCAGGCGCCGCAAATCAGCGGCGTACCGCCTTTTTGGCGGTCCTGATATCCTTGGCGAAGGGCCATACCGTGTTCGACATCGTCTCGATGCCGGAAGCGCTGAGCGCCGAACCGAACAGGAACCCCTGGACAAGATCAGGCTTGACCTGCAGCGCCAGGATCTTGAGCTGCTCGAAGGTCTCGACCCCTTCGACGGTCACCGAAAGCCCCAGCGGCCGCGACAGGTTGACGATACCCTTGAGCAGCTCGAGCGAACGGGGATTCTGGGTGACGTCCATCAGGAAAGAGCGGTCGATCTTGATCTTGTCGAGCGGCAGCTTGTGCAGGTAGCTCAGGCTCGAATAGCCGGTGCCGAAATCGTCGAGCGCGATGCGCACGCCAAGCTGCTTCAGCTCCTCAATATACTGGCGCGTCAGCGACTTGTCGTCGAGCAGCGCCGTTTCGGTGACCTCGATCTCGAGCCTACTGGCGGCGAGGCCGGAGCCGGCCAACGCATCGCGAACCTTCTGGATGACATCGCGGCTGCGGAAATCCTTGGCCGAGAGATTGACCGAAACGCTGGTCTGGTCCGGCCATTTGGCGCATTCGGCGCAGGCTGCCTGCAGCACGAAGGTGCTGATCTCGGAAATGATGCCCATTTCCTCGGCAAGCGGAATGAAGATGCTGGGCGAGATTGGCCCGAGATCTGGATGATCCCACCGGCACAGCGCCTCGCAACTGGCGATACGCATGGTGCTCATCGCCACGATCGGCTGATAGACCACCCGCAGGCTCTTGCCCTCTACCGCGGTGCGCAGATCCGCCTTCATCAGCTGACGGTTGCGGAAGGCGGCATCCATCGAAGCTTCGAACAATCGCCAGCTGTTCTTGCCGAGTTCCTTGGCCTTGTAGAGCGCCAGGTCCGCCTTCACGATCATGGCGTCGACATCGGTATCCTTGACCCGTGACAGCACCGCGCCGCCGCTGGCCTGGATGCGCAGCCCGTGACCGGCGACGTCGACTTCCCCTTGCAGGCCGGCGAAAATCTCGTCGAGCTGGCTGGTCAGATGGCTCTCATCCTCGACGCGGTCGAAGAAGATCATGAACTCGTCGCCACCGAAACGGCTGACCGTGATATCTTGCTTGGCAATGGCGGCAAGCCGCTCGGCAACGGCATAGATCAAGCCGTCGCCGATCGGATGGCCAAGCGTGTCGTTGACGCTCTTGAAATCGTCGAGATCGAGCACCGCAAGGCCGCAGAGACGGTCGCGATCGCCGGACGCCATGGCCTCGCCCACCAATTCATGGAAATAGGCCCGGTTGGGCAGGCCGGTGAGATTGTCGTAGCGTGCCATGAAGCGGATCTTGTCTTCCGCCTCGACACGGGCGGTGACGTCCTCGAAGGTGATGACGCCCAGTTCCTGGCTGCCCTCGCGAGCCGAGAACTCGTAATGCTGGCCGTTGGCGAGGGAAACCAGCACCTTGCGGTCGCGACCCTCACGCAGGGCACGCGTCAGCTGCGCCTCGATGTAGCGGCAATCCTTGGGCGCCAGCATGCCGCCGGCGACACCGCGCATCAACAGACCGTGGATCGACCGTCCGAGCAGCGCGTCGGGCGACTTGAGCGACATCAGATGCGCGGCCTCGGCATTGGCCACCGCGACGCGGCCGTCCGGACCGAGCATGACAAGGCCGTGCGACATGGTGTTGAGCGCCCGGTTGAAGCGCTGGGCAATGCGGTTGGCCTTCTTCTCTTCCGAGACGGCCGCAAAAAGCACATCGCGTACGGTGTTGGCGAATTTCCGGATGGCGAACAGGAACGGCGCCGACAGGAGCCCGAGGAGGACATGGTAGATGTCGCCGCGCAGCAGGAAGCCAAGCGAGATTGGCCAGGTCAAGGCAATGGTCAGGATGGTGACCATGCGCGGCGAGCCGTAGTTGCGGCCGGCGATGGAGGTCGCCGTCGCCAGCGTCAGGCAAACGGAGGCGATTTCGGCGAAACCATCGCGCGCGAAATAGATGCCGAGCAGGCAGAAAGCGCCAAGCGTCAAGCCATGCAGGGAGCCATAGAGAATGTAGTCATTCTCACGCTTGTGCGCCTCTTCCCAGGTCGTCGGCGACGGCATGCTGTTGTATTTTCGAAAGTTTCTCATGCGGAACACACCGACGAGAACCATCGAGATCGCGACCAGCAAATACCGCGGATCGCCGCTCTTCCACCAGACCAGGCCGATCAGGAAAGTCTGCGCGAGAATGCCGATCGAAAGCGTCAGCCCGTCGCGAAACAGGGTTTCCACGAACGGAATATAGACGTCGACCGGGATCTCGTTCTTTTTTCGCAGATTCAACGCCTGAATCCCAACCCTGGGGAGCCAAGCAGTGCCACATCCGCCTTAAGAAAGATTTAGAGAGACCCTCGCGCTCCTGCCGTCAAGCCGGGTGACGCAGCGGAAAGCAAGGAAACTGTCGTTCAGGTAAACAAGGCGTATCGATCATTCGGCGGCCTGAAGTTCGGGCCGCGCCGGCGTACTCGACAGGCGTTCGAGCAGCCTTTGGCGCTCGCCGGCGGCCTTTTGCGCGCTGGCTTGACGGACGTGGCCATAGCCGCGGATGAGGGCAGGCACCGAGGCCAGCGCAACCGCCGCATCGACCCTGGCTGGGGCCAACGATCCGGCGATGAGCTCCAGATCCGCCTCGTACCGCGCCAGCAGCTGCCGCTCCATGCGCCGTTCGGCGGTGTAGCCGAACAGGTCGAAGGCAGTGCCGCGCAAGCCCTTCATCGCCGCCAGCACGCGAAAACCCTTCATCATCCACGGGCCGAAGCTCGATTTCCGCGGGCTTCCGTCATTGCCGCGACGGCCCATGATCGGCGGAGCGAGGTGGAATTCGAGCCTTTCGTAGCTCTGGAACTGCTTGCCCAGTTCGGCGGCGAAAGAGCCGTCCGTGTAAAGACGCGCCACCTCGTATTCGTCCTTGATCGCCATCAGCTTGAACAGGTTCCTGGCGGCAGCCTGCGACACCGCGGTCGAACCAGGCACGGCCTTCGCTTCGGCGGCGCGCAACGCGGCCAGTTTTCCGGCATAACGCCTGCCATAGGCGGCGTTCTGATAGGCGGTCAGGAAGGCGACGCGGCGGGCAATGATGTCGTCCAGCGTCTCGG
>NZ_RZPW01000159.1:0-9796 GCF_003998455.1 Mesorhizobium sp. M7A.F.Ca.CA.001.08.2.1
CCGTGTCGAAGCGGCTTGACCCGAGCACGGAGATGTTTGCTGCTTTGAGCCCGGCGGCAAGACGATTGGCCAGCGTGTGGATGCGCCCGGCAATCGCCTGCAGCCCGGCGGGGCCGTGCCAGATGGCATAGGCGGTCGCCATATTGGCGAGCAGCGCCTGCGCGGTGCAGATGTTGGAGGTCGCCTTGTCGCGGCGGATATGCTGCTCACGCGTCTGCAAGGCAAGCCGGTATCCGGGCCGACCCTTGCTGTCGGTGGACTGGCCGACCAGGCGGCCAGGCATCAGCCGCGTCAGCCTGTCGGAGACGGCGCAATAGGCCGCGTGCGGGCCGCCAAAGCCCATCGGCACGCCAAAGCGCTGCATCGGGCCGACGGCGATGTCGGCGCCAAGCTTGGCCGGCGCGTCGGTCAGCGTCAGGCCGAGCGGGTCGGCGATGAAGACGACGAGAGCGCCGGTCGCGTGTGCCTTGTCGATCGCTGCCTTGTGGTCGCCATAGACGCCAAATGTATCCGGCCAGGAGACAAGCAGGGCGGCGGTGTTGTCGTCGATCGTCTCGCCATCGATCTCGATGCCGAGCGGCTCGGCGCGGGTGCGCACCACGTCCAGCGTCTGCGGGTGCGGCGTGCCGGCAAGTGCTACCTTGGTGCGCTTGTCGCGGTGATGGCGCAGCGCAATGCCGACCGCCTCGGCCACGGCGGTTGCTTCATCCAGCAGCGACGCCGATGCCACCGGCAGGCCGGTCAGTTCGGTGACCAGGGTCTGGAAGTTGAACAGCATTTCCAACCGGCCCTGGCTGATCTCGGCCTGATAGGGCGTGTAGGCCGTATACCAGGCCGGGTTCTCGAACAGATTGCGCTGGATAACCGGCGGCACATGGACGCCGTGATAACCGGCGCCGATGAAGCTCTTCAGCACCGTATTCCCGGCCATGACAGCCGAAAGCTCAGCCAGCGCTTCCGCCTCGCTCGCTGGTGCCGGCAGGGCAAGCGGCCGATCGAGCCGGATCGACTTCGGGACGGACTGGCTGATCAGCGTCTCGATCGAGGGCACGCCGATGGCGGCCAGCATGGCTCTGGTATCGTTGAGGCCGGGACCGATATGGCGGGCCGAGAAGGGGTAGGGTGCTGCGGTCATCTCAATAAGTCCTGATATCAACCGATATGGGCTTTGTAGGCGGCCTCATCCATGAGACCGGCGAGCTGGCTTTCGTCGGCAAGCTTCATCTTCCACAGCCAGCCGGCCCCTGTTGCGGCCGAATTGACCAGTGACGGATCCGACGACAGCGTGCCGTTGGCCTCGGTGATCTCGCCGTCGACTGGTGCATAGACATCGGACGCCGCCTTGACGGATTCGACCACGACGGCGGTGTCGCCCTTGGTCAATTTCTTTCCCGTCTCCGGCAGTTCGACGAAGACGAGGTCGCCGAGCTGCTCCTGCGCGTAATCAGTGATGCCGACCGTGGCGATGCCGCCCTCGACGCGGAGCCACTCGTGATCTGATGTGAAATAGGTCGTTGCCATTGAGATCATCCTTTTCGGTAGCGATGCGGTGTGATGGGCAGGGAGCTGATATCGACTGGGATTTTCGTGCCGCGCACATCGGCGAAAACCCGTGTTCCGGGCTTTGCCAGAGGTGTCGAGACATAGCCCATGGCGACCGGATGGCCGGCCGAGGGGCCGAAGCCGCCCGACGTGACATGGCCGGCCGGGTTGCCGTCGGCGTCGAAGAGCGCGGCACCGCCACGCACCGGCTGGCGGCCTTCCGGCTTCAAACCGACGCGCTTTTGCGCGGGTCCTCGTTCCACCGCGGCGCGGAGCGCATCGGCGCCGATGAAAGTGCCGGAAGCGCGGATGTCCTTTGGAATTGCCCACATCAAGGCGGCGCTGGCCGGGTCGGTTTCCGGTGTGATGTCCTGGCCATGCAGGCAGAGACCGGCCTCCAGGCGCAGGCTGTCGCGCGCAGCCAGGCCGATCCACAGCACGCGCTCGTCTCCGAGCAGCTTCGCGACGAGGTCGCGTGCATCGGCCTCCGGCAAGCCGATCTCGAACCCGTCCTCGCCGGTATAGCCCGACCGGCTCATGAACCAGTTCTTGCGCGGTTCGACCCCATGCATGAACAGCAGCGAGCCGGTCTCGATGCCGGCGCGGGAAAGGGCGGCCCAGGCTTCAGGACCCTGGATGGCCAGGAAGACGCGGTCGAGCGGCTCGATCCTGGCGTCGAAATCCGCGGCAAGTGCACGCAAATGTTTTTCGTCGGCTACGGCGTTGCCGGCATTGGCGACCACCATGAACCTGGCATCGCTAAGCCTGGTGACGATCAGGTCGTCGAGGATGCCGCCTGCTTCGTTGAGGAAAAAGGACAGTTTGGATTGCGAGATTTCGAGCGCGCCGGCATCCAGTGGGCAGGCACGGTTGAGCAGTGCCGCCGCTTCCGGTCCGCTGACCTCGAACAGCTTCATGTGCGAGATGTCGAACAGGCCGGCCTGCTCGCGGGTGTGAAGGTGTTCCTTCATGACGCCGGCCGGATAGGTCAGCGGCATCGACCAGCCGGCAAAGGCGCCGAAGCGCGCACCGGCGGCCATATGGATATCTTCAAGGGGAAGGTGTTTTGTGTCGTCGCCCGTCATGTCGTCTCCAGAGTCGCACGCAATCGGTCGCGAATGGCGACCAGTCCGTGCCCCTCTGTCTGAAGCCTGAGAGACTCGCGCAGCCGGAACTCTGTCAGCGGCGCTTACACCTTCGGCGCGGGGGCAAGCCCCGACTTTCCAGAGTGTCTTTCCCGTCTACGGTTCTTTTGCCTGAGAGATTTCGGGCGATTTCCCCTTCGGCGACAGCTCTCGCTGTTCTCTCCCGCAAACAGGTAGGACTCAAGACCCTGAGTCCTCGACGCGCCATCCATAGCTTGCGCGCGACGGCTTGTCACCTGTCAGCAACATCTAAAGCGCATGCATGTCGTTCTTCAAACCGCGGCACGCTGTCAGGCGACATGCGTTGGCGACAAGTCTTCACTAACCACGCCGTTTGCCGGTTTTTCAAGACACTGCTGATATGTTGGCTTGTATGACGCTATGGGGCCGGCGCTTGGCGACGGCGGACGGGGACGACAAATGGGCGAATTGATCATGAGCGCGCCGGTGGCCGGGCTGACCTCGAAAAGCCGCATCGCCGCGGAGGACGTGGCGATGTTGCGCCATGAAGTGTTCGGCGACGGCGTCGTGACGCGTGGCGAGGCCGAGGCGCTGTTCGCGCTCGATGCCACGGCGAAGGACAAATGCCAGGAATGGCCGCCCTTCTTCATTGAGGCGGTCACCGACTATATCGTCCACCAGGAAAAGCCATCGGGCTATATCTCGCAGGACAATGCCGACTGGCTGATCCGCACGATCTCGCGCGACGGCATGGTCGACAGCCGGACCGAACTCGAATTGCTGGTGCATGTGCTGGAACAGGCGAAATCGTCGCCGGCCCAGCTTTGTGTGTATGCGCTGGAGCAGGTGGCGCATGCCGTCATTGACGGCAAGGGGCCGCTGATGCTCGGCGGCGCGCTGGCTCCGGGCCTCGTCGCGCAGGCGGAGGTCGAGCTTTTGCGCCGGATACTCCATGCCCATGGCGGCGACGGCAACATCGCCATCACGCGCGCCGAGGCCGAGGTGCTGCTCAAGATCAACGAGCGGACTGCTCAAGGACAAAACGATCCGTCCTGGAACGAGCTGTTCGTCAAGGCGATCGCCAATTTCGTCATGTGCTCGGCCGGCTACGAAGCACCGACGCGCGACGTGGCGCTGCGCCATGACGCCTTCCTCGAACATGCCGATCCGGAAATCGGCGGCTTCTTCAGCCGCATGATCTCCGGCGGGCTTGCCGGCATCATGGAGGCCTACCGATCTCCTGGCGACATCGAAGCCGAATGGGAAGCCAAGAACAGGGCGGCCGAGGCCCTGGCCCACCGTGCCGAGACGATCGATGCCGGCGAAGCCGGCTGGCTGATCGAACATATCGGCGTCGACAGGCCTCTTTACGAGAACGAACGCGCGCTGCTGACCCTGATCAAGCACGCCTCGCCGGAAATTCACCCGGCGCTCAGGCCGCTGCTCGACAAGGTTGCCTGACCGGCCAGGGATTGCTTAATCGGATCCGGGATGCTGGTCAGATCTGATCGACGTCGACGTATATCCGGGCCAGGCCTTCCCGGACGGTCGACATGGCATCGGCGACACTGATGTCGATGTGGTCATGCATGAGCCTTGCGGCCGTGTCGGCATCGCGGGTTACCATGGCTCGGGCGATTTCGCTGTGTTCGGTGTAGGTCGTCGACAGTCGCCGGTGCTTCTCCACTTCGATCTTGCGAACGAAATGGATGCGCGTGTTGATGCCTTCGAGCATGCGCGCCAGTTCGGGATTGCCTGACAGCCTGGCGATGCGGATGTGAAACTCCTCGTCCCTGGCGGTCAGCTCGGCGCTGGAAAACGAGTCGGCGCGCGCCATGGTGAGCGTCCACCAGTCGACGAGCGCGGCGAGCTCTTCATTGGTCGCGCGCTGGATCGCCAGCCTGACGGAGCGCTCCTCAAGCACCGCCCGCACGTCGGAAAGATTGACGACCTCGTCGACATCGAAGCCGCGGCAAAAGAAGCCGCGATTGGTCTGGAAGGTGATGAGTTCCTCCGTGACCAGCCGCTGGAGGGCCTCCCGGATCGGGCTGCGGCTGACATTCAGCCTCGCGGCAAGCGCCACTTCGTTGATGCGCTCGTTCGGCTTGAAGCGATAGTCCATCGCCATGCGACGGATCTCTTCATAGACGCGCGGGCCGGTCTTGATCGGCTTGGATGCCAACGCCGCATCGTCGTCCTGGTTGCTGTGCCTGGTGGGTCGGAGCATGGCGTCGGTCAAGCCTTTGCGGCGCTTGGTTCGGCGAACCGCGCCTGTGTGGGAAGGATACCGTCGAGGGCGATCGGCGCAGCCCGGCCGGCGATCAGTTCGGCGACGATGCGGGCCGATCCATGCGCCATCGTCCAGCCGATATGGCCGTGGCCGGTGTTCAGCCAGAGGTTTTTGATGTTGCGCAGGCCGAGGATCGGCAGATTGTCGGGCGTCATGGGTCTCAGGCAGGCCCGCATTTCGGCGCGATCATAGGCGATACCGCGCGGGAACAGGTCCTGCGTGATGCGCTTCATGAAGGCGAAATCCGAAGGCTTGTGGCTGCGATCATAGCCCGCGAATTCCGCGGTGGCGGTGACGCGGATGCGATCACCCATCGGCGTGATGGCAACGAGATTGTGCTCATCGATGACGGGGAGTTTTGGAGCCAGCGCCGGGTCGACGATGGGAACGGTCAGGGAATATCCCTTGACCGGATAGATCGGCAGACCAAGGCCGATCTTGCGGGCGAGGATCGGGCTTTCGGCGCCGAGACACAGAACGTAGGCGTCGGCCAGAAATTCTCCCTTGTCGGTGACGACCCGGATGATCGCGTCATTCCTGCGTTCGATCCCGACGATCCTCGTGCTTGTCAGGATCTTGCCGCCCCTCGTTTCGACGATGGCCGCCAGCGCGCGCGTGAACTTGGCGGCGTCGCCGGTTTCATCGGTTGGACACATTATGCCGCCGGCAATGCTGCCGCGCGACGAAGCCAGCGCCGGCTCGCGGTCAATGATTTCCTGTGCGTCGACAATGCGGATCTCCTGGCCGTCGGCCTCCAGCAGGCGCATGTTGGCGACGCCCTTGTCGAGCGCCTGACGGCTGCGGTGGAAGTAAAGGATGCCGGCCGAGGTCCTGTCGTACTGGATCGCTTCCTCCCTGACGACCGCCTGCAGGACCGATTGGGAATGGACCGCAAGCCGATGTTTGAGGAGGGTATTGCGACGCGCTTTGGCGGCCGTGCATTCCCTGAGGAAGCGCAGCGACCAGCTGTAGAGATGCGGGTCGGCGGAAAGTTTGAAGCGAAGCGCCTGGTCTTTCAGGAACAGCGACTTCAGCAGGATTTTTGGCGCGGCTGGCGATGACCAGACGAAGGAGTGACCGGGCGCGATCATGCCGGCATTTGCCCAGCTCGCGCCCTCGGCCACCTGCGGTGCCTGCTCGAGAACAGTGACCGCGTGGCCGTCCTTTTGCAACTGATAGGCGGTGGTGATCCCGACCACGCCGCCGCCCAAGATCAATACGCGCATTGCTGTCCCGAAGGGCTGTGTTCCTATTGTCGACAATTCAATAGGAAGACGCCGATCCCTGTCAACGGTGAATGGGTCGGCGACGGACAAGCGATCCGCGCAAGCGCAAAATTCAGGCGTTTACCGGTTCCCAGGATCTGCACAGAGCCCTTGACAGTTTCGGCAATATCGCCGTTTCTATTGTCGACAATTCTGATTGAGGACATCAGGAAGGGCACTGCACCATGGACGCCCCGGTTACGCGCGCCGACGACACGCTTGTCCTCGACAAGGAACACATTCCCTTCACGACCGATGACGGTATCGGCACGCGCGCCAATCTCGGCCTGCTCGTGCTGCGGACCGACCAGACCATCGAGGATGAATTCCGCTATGCGCTGCCCGCGCGCGACATCGCGCTGTACGAGGCGCGGCTCTACAGCGATGTCGAGATCACACCGGAAAACCTGATGAAAATGTCGGCGGTAATCCCGGCAACGGTGGGACTCTTGCCCGACGTCAAGTTCGATGTGATCGGCTTTGCCTGCACGTCGGGAGCGCTGGTCATCGGCGAGGATAAGGTTGCCGAGCGCGTTCACGAGGTGCTGCCTGGTGTGCAGGTGACCAATCCGGTGACCGCGGCACGCGCCGCGCTGAAGGCCCTGGGGGTCTCGAGGATCGCGCTGCTCACCCCTTACTTGGCGAAAATCAATCATTCGCTGCGGGCATCGCTGATGGCGCGGGGGATGGATATTCCGGTCATGGGCTCCTTCAACGAGGCGGACGACAATGTCGTTGCACGCATCACGCCGGCATCGGTCAAGCAGGCCATCTTGGAAATCGGTGCGTCGAGCGACTGTGATGCGGTGTTCGTTTCCTGCACCAGCATGCGCGTTGCCCGCATCATCGAGGAGGTCGAGAAGGAGTTGGGGAAACCGGTCACCTCCAGCAACCATGCACTTGCCTGGCATATGCTGCGGCTTGGCGGCATTGGCGAGCAGATTGCCGGAAAAGGCGAGCTGTTTCGCCGCTCGCTAGGCTAGCATCTTCAGCGCCGGATTTGCGGTGTGCAGCTCAGATCCCGCCGTACCAGTCATAGCCATTGTCTTCCCAATAGCCGCCCCTGCCACCGCCGACATCGGCAAAGCCGTCGACCAGTTCGATCTTGTAGAGATATTTCGGCATCTTGTAGCCGAGCTGGCGCTCGACGCGAACCCGCAGCGGCGCGCCGTTCTCGACCGGCAGCGGCTTGCCGTTCAGGCCGTAGGCGAGGATCGTCTGCGGGTGACGGGCATCGATGAGGTCGATGGTGCCGTAATATTTGATGTCGCCCGACAGGCTGCGGTCGATCGTGTCGAGGCAATGGAACATGACATAGCGCGCCTGCGGTTTGACCACCGCCTGGTCCAGCACCAGCGACAGCGGCGTGCCGGTCCATTTGGCTATGCAGCTCCAGCCTTCGACGCAGTCATGGCGGGTGATCTGGGTGCGGCTTGGCATGTTCTGGAGCTGCTCGCGGCTGAGCGACAGCGGCTTTTCGACGAGACCCGTCACTTCCAGACGCCAGTCGGCGAAATTGTTGGCGAGCAGGCCCTTGTAGACGTCGTCATCGGGAGCGGTGACACCATTCGGCCGCTGCGGCTGGCGGATATCGGCCTCGGTGAATTCCGGCGCCAGCGCGTCGCGTCCGGCCAGCAGGCGCTGTGCGCGGTAGGTCAGGCCATTGGCGTTTTCGAGGAAACTGCGCAGGCCGCTGCCGACGCTTAGCTGGCTGTCGAAGGCGTCGCAGCCCGACAGCATGATACCGGAAGCGCCAAGGCCGGCAGCGGTCAGGAATTTGCGGCGGCTGATCTCAAACTTCGCCATGTCAGGCACTCCTCTCGGCTGTATTGTCGTCCTGTGCGGGAGGATCGGTGCGGTACCAGCCGGTGATGATCGAGCGCAGCTCGTTGATCGGGCCGGCGGCCAGGATCATCAGGATATGGACGACGAAGAAGGCGACCAGCAGCACCATCACGGTGAAATGGATGGTGCGTGCCGTCTGCCGGCCACCGAGCAGATCGTTGAGGAAAGGCAGCACCGAGTTCATGCTTGGCGACATCGCCAGACCGGTGATGATCATCAGCGGCAGCAGCACGAACAGAACCCCGCCATAGGCCATCTTCTGCAGCGTGTTGTATTCGCGCGTGTGATGGAATTTGAGCTTGGCGTGGTCGACGATGTCTTGCGGCAACCGCTTCAAATCGTCGAGGCGTGGCGCGAGATCGCGCCGCAAATGGCCGTTCACGGTGCTGGCGACAAACCAGACGATCAACGTCGTGGTGAGTATCCAGGCAAAGAAGAAATGGATGACGCGCGCAGTGCCGAGATCATAGTAGGACGGGATGGTCGCCCAGGACGGGAAGGCGCGGGACGTCTCCTGGCCGGCCGGACCCGACCAGCCGAGCACCCCAGTGGTGTCGAAGCGCTTGCCGAAGATCTCCGTGTAGCCGCGCGGACCCGCATCGGAGTTCTCGGCGCCGATGGCGAAGATGGTGTTGTTGTAATCGAAGCCCGATTGCTTGCCAATATAGAGCTGCGGACGGGCATTGAAGATCTGCAGGCCGGACAACAGCATGAAGAACAGCGAGATCGCCCACAGCCAATGCGTCAGCCGCGTCCAGCGCGACTGCCGGTAAATCAGCGTTTTGTCGTTCGACGCCGAAGCGCCTGGATCGGCGGCGGATTGGCTTCTGGCAACGGATTCCATCGTGTTTCGTCTCCCGGCCTCGCGGCATGGCCTGCGCGCTCATTGTCCTCCTGATACGTCGCGATCCAAACCGATGTTTCATCCGATCACGGATTTATTACGGACCGCCCAGGCTGACGGCGAGATTGACGGCAGCGGCGACGATGACCGTGTTGAAGAAAAACGACAGGATCGAGTGGACAAGCACGACACGACGCATATGCGTCGTCGAGATGTTGGTGTCGGCGGTCTGCGCCGTCATGCCGATCACCGTCGAGAAATAGAGGAAGTCCCAACCCTCCGGCCGTTTGTCGCCCGGAAACAGCAGTCCGCCGACCGGGATTTTCTTCCTGGTCTCGGCATCCATCGCATCGCCATCCATCCAGTAGACATGAGCATAATGGAGCGCTGCCATGGCATGGATGGTGAACCAGCCGAGCGGGATCGACAGCAGCGCGAAGAAGAGCTCGATGGGATGGCTTCTGTCCTTCTGATTGATCAGCAGGAACAATGCGACAACGGCAACGCCGACGACGACAAGCGTCACGGCGAAGATGACCAGCACCGGCTGGTCGGTGGCGCGCGCATTCTTGCTCAGATACCTGCCGGTGAACTTCGGCATCTGGGCGACGACGAGAATGACATAGGCGGCAAAGAACGCGTTGGCGCCGATCGAATAGGCAAGCGGAGCGTGCAGCAGCAACGCCACCAGAAGCGCAAAGACGCCGAAGCAGGCAGACACAGCAAACAGCATGTGGCGCTGCATGGGTTTGTCTATCGGAGCTTCGGCGGCCATGGTGGTTCCAGCCCTGGGTAGCGCTAATCCGGTGTGGCCGATTTCATGGCACGCCGCAAGATGCGATCGAGTTCGCCCAGAAACCGCGACCGGTCTTGCGGCGTGCCATGAAATCGGCCACACCGGATT
>NZ_RZPW01000015.1:0-24144 GCF_003998455.1 Mesorhizobium sp. M7A.F.Ca.CA.001.08.2.1
GCTGAAGGCGGCGCGGACACTCGCCGATCTCGACGCCAGCGAAACCGTCGGCCGCATCCATCTGGCCGAAGCGATTTCCTATCGCATGAGCTCGGAGCGGGTGGCGCAGGCGGCGTAGATCACTCGCCGCCCGACAAGCCGACCTTGCCACGCCACCTTCCGCAATCACGCCATAACCGTCATCCGACGAATCGGCCATCTCCGCACTGCCGCGGACCTGATTGTCCGCTTGGTCGACGTCCTCACCACCCAACTGCCCCCACCGACCGGGCGCCGGCCGTTTCTCCGTCTTCGGGGGCGTGGACGTCATCGCATCGGACCAAAGTCTTGGTCTCCGCATTGGGAATTCCTTATTTAGATAATGTGAATATGATTGCGGTCGGGGAGCCCGCTATGTTCGTTGACTACTACGAAGTTTTGGAAGTCAGCCCGAACGCCAACTCGGAAACGCTGGAGCGCATATTTCGCTATTTTGCGATGCGCTATCATCCCGACAATCGCGAAACCGGCGATGAAGCCCGCTTCAGTGAAATCGTGGAAGCCCACAACACGCTCAAGGATCCGGTCAAACGCGCTCAATACGACATCGCGTATAGGGACCATGCCGGCCTTCGCCGCGAATTGACCGAGGAAGCCAGCAACAGCAAAGGCATCGAGCGGGATGTCGTGATCCAGGCCAGGCTGCTGTCGCTGCTTTACGCGAAGCGCCGGCACGACGTCAGCAATCCCGGGATCGGGGATGTGGAGCTCGAACGCCTGTCAGACTGTCCGCGAGAGCATCTCGAGTTTCATCTCTGGTATCTGAAAGCGAAGGGCTGGATAGCAAGAGTGGAAAACGGGACGATCGCGATTACGGTGGAAGGCGTCGATAGGGTCAACTCCGAACACCGTCGCGATCCCACCATCCGGCTCCTGGACCATACAGCTTCCTGACGCCTCACCTCCGGAGGAAGTCAGGCCGAAGACCTGCCGCCCCATTCACGGCAGGGACTGGCCTCTTCAGCCCTGCTGCGCCTTCAGTTCCAGCCGCCGCGCGTGCAACACCGGCTCGGTGTAGCCATTGGGCTGGACGCGGCCCTTGAAGACCAGATCACAGGCGGCCTGAAAGGCGATCGATCCGTCGAAATCGGCCGCCATGGGCTGGTAGAGCGGGTCGCCCGCGTTCTGGCGGTCGACGATGTCAGCCATGCGCTTCATCGTCGCCATTACCTGGTCCTCGCTGCACACGCCGTGGTGCAGCCAGTTGGCGATGTGTTGCGAGGAGATGCGCAGCGTGGCGCGGTCTTCCATCAGGCCGACATCGTTGATGTCAGGCACTTTCGAGCAGCCGACGCCCTGGTCGATCCAGCGCACGACATAGCCAAGAATGCCCTGCGCGTTGTTGTCGAGTTCCTTCTGGATATCCTCGGGCGACCAGTTCGGCCGCACGGCAACGGGCACCGACAGGATGTCGTCAAGCTTCGCCTTGGGCCGGTTCTTCAGCGCCGCCTGCACGGCGTGAACATCGACCTTGTGATAGTGCGTGGCATGCAGCGTCGCCGCCGTCGGCGACGGCACCCAGGCAGTGTTGGCGCCGGCCTTGGGATGGGCGATCTTCTCGACCAGCATCGCAGCCATCAGATCCGGCATCGCCCACATGCCCTTGCCGATCTGGGCGTGGCCGGCCAAGCCGCATTCCAGCCCGGTGTCGACATTCCAGGCCTCGTAGGCGGAAATCCAGGCGGCCTGCTTCATGTCGCCCTTGCGGATCATCGGGCCGGCTTCCATCGAGGTGTGGATCTCGTCGCCGGTGCGGTCGAGGAAGCCGGTGTTGATGAACACGACGCGCTCTTTTGCGGCGCGGATTGCCTCCTTGAGGTTGACGGTGGTGCGCCGCTCCTCGTCCATGATGCCCATCTTGATGGTATTTTTCGCCATGCCGAGCAGCGCTTCGACGCGGTCGAAGATCTCGACGGCGAAAGCGACTTCCTCCGGCCCATGCATCTTGGGTTTCACGACATACATCGAGCCGGCGCGGGAATTGGCGCGGCGGCCGTTCGGCCCGACATCGTGCAGCGCGATCAGCGCCGTCATCGCCGCATCCATGATGCCTTCCGGAACCTCATTGCCGTCGCGGTCGAGGATCGCCGGGCTGGTCATCAGGTGGCCGACATTCCTGACCAGCATCAGCGAGCGGCCGGGCACGGTCAGCCTGCCGCCGGCGGGCGCAGTGTAGGCGCGGTCGGGATTGAGCTTGCGGACAAAACTCTTGCCGCCCTTGGTGATCTCTTCTGCTAGGTCACCCTTCATCAGGCCGAGCCAGTTGCGGTAGACGATGACCTTGTCTGGCGCATCCACCGCCGCGACCGAATCCTCGCAGTCCTGGATGGTGGTCAGCGCCGATTCCAGGATGACATCGGCGATGCCCGCCGGATCGGTGCGGCCGATCTGGTTGTTGCGGTCGATCACGATCTCGATGTGCAGGCCGTTGCGCACAAGCAGCACGGCATCGGGATTGGCGGCATCGCCGCGATAGCCGACGAATTGCCTGGGGTCGGCCAGCGTCGTCGAGCCGGCGCCGGCGCTCAGCCGCAAGGCACCTTGCGCCAGCGACAGGCCATTGACGCCGGCCCATTTGCCGGACGTGAGCGGGGCAGCCTCGTCGAGAAAGGTCTTCGTCCAGGCGACGACCTTGGCGCCGCGTGCCGGATTGAAGGCTTTGCCCTTTTCGGCGCCATCCGTTTCGGGGATGGCATCGGTGCCGTAGAGCGCATCGTAGAGCGAACCCCAGCGCGCATTGGCAGCGTTGAGCGCATAGCGCGCATTCATCACCGGCACGACCAGCTGCGGTCCGGCAACATCAGCAATTTCAGGGTCGACATTGTCGGTCGACACGCTGAAGGCCGGGCCTTCGGGAACGAGGTAGCCGATCTCTTTCAGGAAGCCCTTGTAGGCCTCCATGTCGACCGACGCGCCGTGATCGCGATACCAGCCGTCTATCTGTTCCTGGATGGCGTCACGCTTTGCCAGCAGCGCCCGGTTCTTCGGCGCCAGATCATGGACGATGGCCGAAAAACCGTTCCAGAAGGCGTCCGCTTCGATCCCCGTGCCCGGCAGCGCTTCCGTGGCCACGAACTCATGCAGCTCGCGGGCAATCCGCAATCCGGCGATCTCGATGCGGTCGGTCATCAGGCTACTCCAGATGAAAGGCTTTGCGGGCCTTTGGCATGTCAGGTTTGCCGGGTCAATTCAGCTTAGGGTGAAGGTGGCGTATTTCGCCGCGTCGCTCAAACCGCAATCCTTGGCCTACCCGAGGCCACGGCCACGACATGCGCCTCGATGAACATGCGCTGGGCCTCGACGGTCGAGACCCGGAATTCGGTGGCGACGTCGATCTCGGCGCTGTCGGTGCCGGCATCCCTGGCGCGCTCCGCGACGATGGCGCGGACATCGGCCTCGGCCGCCGCGATTGCCGCTGCCTCGTCGAGGAAATCGCGTACGGTCTCGCCCGAGGCGAGACGAAACAGCCCTTCTATGGGCTGGCTGACCCGCGCCTCGGCCGAAACCCTGACCTGGCCGACGACGGCGCCGAGCGCGTTGGCGACATCGGTATCCCTGGGCACCACGCAGTCATTGCCGATCAGCTCGGCCAAGCCGGCATAGTGCAGCGGCGCCGAGGCGCCGAGGCCGATGACCGGGCGGTCGAGCGCAACGCCCAGGCGGGCGATGCCGGGATGCGCGTCGACCGCGCGCTGCACCAGGGCGTGCGCCACCGTCGCGGCGCCGTCGAGCCCATCCTCGGCAAAGGCGGTCTCGAGGATATATTCGGCCGACCAGCGCGTCAGCGTCACCAGCACCCGTTCCGAGATCGCTTCCGGCGAAGCGGCGATGTTCTGGCCACGGCCGTCACGCTTGCGGGCGAACAGTTCGGCGCCGAGGCGCGCGGCGATGGGATCCCAGTTCGCCTGCTTGCCCAGCACGTGGGCGGCGTCCGACGGGGTGAAGCCGGCGACATGCACCAGCCCGCGCGACACCAGCCGGTTCAGCGTCGCGTTCTGCGCGTTCGAGGTCAAAAGCCTGTCGACGGCGAGCGGCACGGCACCAATCAGCTCGTAGAGCTTGGCTTCGGCGCCGGTCAGGCCGGCGGCGAGCCGGTCCGGCACGCCGGTGCGCACCGCGAAGCGGCCGTCCATACGGCCGGGATTGGGTGCCCGCAGCTGACGCTCCAGCTCTGAAATCACCGCTACGCCATGCGCCATGCCGGCCAGCGCCAGCGGCACCAGGCGGCGCGGCCCGAGCAGGATCCTGGGGTTGAGCGCGCCATCCTCCAGCGCCACTTCGGAATCGCCGCCGAGGCCGAAGGTGCGCATGGCGACGGCCTCGACCATGGTGCGGAAGCCGCCGACGGTGGCGCCTTCCGGATCTAGCCTGGGACGGCCGCCGTCGAGCACGGCGACGTCGGTGGTGGTGCCGCCGATGTCGGACACCACAGCATTGTCGAGCCCGGTCATGTGGCGGGCGCCGACCAGGCTGGCGGCCGGGCCGGACAGGATGGTCTCGATCGGTCGCTGGCGGGCAAAAGCGGCTGAAACCAGCGCGCCATCGCCGCGCACCACCATCAGCGGTGCTGCGATGTTGCGCGCCTCGAGGAAGCCTTCGGTTGCTGCCACCAGCCGGTCGATCATCGAGATCAGCCTGGCGTTGAGCAAAGTGGTCAGCGCCCGGCGCGGGCCGCCGAGCTTGGCCGACAGCTCGTGGCTCGATGTGACCGGCAGGCCGGACTTGTCGCGGATCAACTCGCGGGCGGCGATCTCATGCGCCGGATTGCGGGTGGCGAAGTAGGCGCAGACGGCAAAGCCGGACACCGAGGCGCCGAGTTCCGGCAGCGCCGCTTCCAGTCCGGACAGATCGAGCTTGGCGGCATTGCCATGCACGTCGTGGCCGCCCGGACAAAAAACCACCGGATCGGTGCCGAGCGCGGCCTTCAGCCCGTCGCGGGCGAGGTCGCCCTCGGAAAAGCCGATCATCACCAGCGCGACGCGGCCGCCCTGGCCCTCGACGAGCGCGTTGGTGGCAAGCGTCGTCGACATCGACACCAGCTTGATATCAGCCGGATCGGTTCCGGCTTTCTGCAGCACCGCGTCGACGGCGCCGGAAATGCCGACGGCAAGATCATGCCTGGTGGTCAGCGCCTTGGCCTTGGCCAGCACCTTGCCCTTGTTCGGCCCTTCTTGCGGGCCTTCCGTTTCAGACCACAACACGGCATCGGTATAGGTGCCGCCGGTGTCGATCCCGAGGAACAACGGTTTTGGCTTGGTCTTGGCTGTCATTTTTGGCGGCGGTCCGGCTGGGGAGTCTGTCTGCCCCTGCCTTTAGCCGATGCGGGCGGGTCGATAAAGCTGCGAGCGCTGGGCCAAGGCGGAGATTGGCAGCGTTGGCCGAAGCGCCAACCTACCCGACAAACCCCACTTTCTTGTGCGTGCCATCGCAGAACGGCTTGTTGGCGGAATGGCCGCAGCGGCAGAGGAAGGCGCGTTGCGTACGGTCGACCGTATGGCCGGTTCCGGTGACGATCTCGAGATTGCCCTCAAGCTTGAGCGGGCCATTGGTGGTCGGCGTCACTTTCAGCGGACCATTTCTCGCTTCGAGCGCCGGCGTGTCCTTCAGCTGCGGCTCGCCGGTGGCGGCAAAACCGGATTTGTTGTGGCTGCCGTCGCAGAACGGCTTGCTTTCCGAAGCGCCGCAGCGGCAGAGCGTGGCACGATAAGAAGTCTCGCCGTCGAGAACGATTTCGGCGTGTACTGCCAGCGGGCCGTTTTCCCGCAGCCGCACCGTGTTGACCACTGGTGCTTGCTCCTGCGGCCCGCCATCCTTCCTGACATAGGTGATGGCGCCCGACGGGCAGCTTTCGGCGATGGCCACGATCTTCTCGACGCTGGCCGCCTCGGGATGGATCCATTGGCCCGGCGCGTTGGGCACGAAGACGTGCGGATCGCCGAGCACGCAGTTGCGCGAATGGATGCAGCGCTTGCCGGAAAACCCGACGTCGATCTTGTCGCTTTCGACCATGCCGGCCATAGCTGAGCTCCTTTTGCCTGAAGCACGTCGCGTCTGAACAGTTCGAGGCGGCGCGCGCTGCGTATTTGCACAGGCTATGGCTCCAGCCCGAAGACCGTCAAGCTGGCAAACCGGTCAGGGGACCAGTTCGATCTCCTCGGTCTCCCCGCCGCTGCAGGTGTAGCAGCAATCCTCGCATTTTTCCTTGTTGCCGGGGCCGACGCCCCAATAGGTGCCCTCGTCACCATCGACCCAGGCGCCGTAACAGATCGATTCCCCGGCGTTGCAGGATATCGGCAGCTGCTTGGTCTCGCCGTCGTCGAGGTAGAAGTCCTTGTCATCGCCCGGCCAGACATAGTCGCGATCCTGGCTGTAGAGTTCGACGCGCATGGCGTTGGGGTGGCCGTTCTTGATGGCAAAGGTGACATCGTCGGCACGCGCCGCCGGCACGAGCAGCATGAGGAGAGACAGCGCGGCCAGCACGCGGCGCGCATAGACATGAAACATGAGTGACCCCCTGAATAAGCGGCCCACCCGGCCGCGTGGCGACCATCGCACGCAGCGCTGAATCGCGGAAGTGGACCGGACGAGCCGATCCCTGACTTAATTTGGGTCCAACGAAAACTTCCGCGCTCTACGGCACCAGATCGATCGTCTCTGTCGAGTGTTCGACGCAGATGAAGCAGCAGGTGTCGCAAGGCTGGTCATTGTCCGGCCCGACGCCGGCCGAGAGGCTGTCATTGCCGTCGGCCCAGGCGCCATAGCAGATATGTTCGCCCTGATTGCAGGAGAACGGCACGGATTTCTGCGACCCTGGGGCGATCAGGAACACCTTGTCGTTGCCCGGCCAGACCGTCTCGCGGTCGCGGCTGAACAGCTCGACCGCGACTGCTTCCTTGCGCAGGTTCTTGACGAAGAAGGCCATGTCGGCGGCCTGCGCCGAGGCGGTGAAGACCAGCGCCGCCAGTGCAACCATACGAAACAGCGTCACGGCCTGGATCTCCCGAATCACCGCGGCAGAATCGCATGCCTGCCCGCAACTAGGAAGGTGCGGAACCCTGCGTCGCGATCTCATGCCCCAGCCGCACCGTTTCACGCACCAGCAGGTCGAGATCCTCGCGCCGTGTGCGATGATTGGTGATCGCCACGCGCAACCAGTGCTCGCCATGCACCGTGGTGTCCGAAAGGGCCGCAATGCCCTGTTCCTGCAGCCGCAGCATGATCTCCGTGTTGAGCGCCTTCAGAGCCTCGCCTGTCAGACCGGGCTGATAGCGGAAGCAGACGATGTTGACGGTCGGCGATGCCGCCAGCTGCAGCCGCGGCGCGGCCTCGATCAAGCCGGCAAGATAGACGGCCTGGGCAATGTTCTGGTCGATCAGGCGGCCGAATTTCTCGACACCGTGCTCCTTCAGCGCCATCCACACCTTCAGCGCGCGAAAACCGCGCGACGTCTGCAGGCCGTAGTCGTGCAGCCATTCGCCGGAAGCGAGGCCGCGCGGCGTCGATTCCAGATATTCCGGCGTGACCGCGAAGGTCCCGCGATGCGCGGCGGCATCCCTGACCAGGGCGCAGCCGACTTCGAAGGGCGCGTGCAGCCATTTGTGGGGATCGAGCGCGACCGAATCCGCCCGTTCGATGCCGGCGACGCGATGGGCATTCTCAGGCGCAATGGCGATCAGCGCGCCGATGCAGCCGTCGACATGGAACCAGAGGCCTTCCTCATGTGACAGCTTCGCAAGCGCCTGCAAATCGTCGATCGCCCCGGTGTTGACGGTGCCCGCCGTACCGATGACGCAGGCCGGCTTGAACCCTGCCGCGCGGTCGTCTGTGATCGCTGCCCGCAAGGCGGCGATATCGATGCGCAGCCCGGCATCGGTCGGGATGCGGCGCAGTGCCCGGTTGCCGAGGCCAAGTGCCTCCATCGCCTTGCGGTGGCACGAGTGGATCTGCTCCGAGCCGTAGAAGCGCAGCGGCTCTTCGATGGCGGCGACACCATGCTCGCGCACGTCGATGCCGGCCTTGACGTTGCGCGCCACGGTCAGCCCGATGATGTTGGCCATCGAGCCGCCGCTGACCAGCGTGCCGCCGGCAGAAGCGGGAAAGCCCAGCATCTCCTTGCACCAGTTCACCACCTGGCTGTCCATCAGCCCGGCGGCGTGGTTGCCGCCGCCGAGGTTCGAGCCCTGGATTGCCGCCAGGAAATCGCCGAGCGCACCGGTGAAATTGCTCGACCCCATATACCAGGACCAGAAGCGCGGATGGATGTTGCCCATTGGATAGGACATCACCGTGCGGGACACCTCAGAATAGACCGCATCCAGCGGCGCCGGCGAGCGCGGCAGCGGCGCCGAGAAGGCCCCTCTCACATCGGCCGGCATCTCCCGCCAGACCGGGCGGTCGCGCACATCGCGGAGGTAATCGACCGCATCGTCGATGACCCGGTGCGACAGGGCCTGCACATCGGCCCAATCCAGGGGGTCGAGCGTTTCCTCGGCCAAAAGGCCGAGGTTTTCTTGCACGGCGTCCATACCAGATCTCCCGTCAAGCCGCCGGGAACTGGCAGCCGGGCGTCGAGCGCGACAGGGCGGTCTCGTCGGCAGCCATCTCGGCCTCGATGCCGTCGAACAGCGGCGTCGACATGTAGCGTTCGCCGGTGTCGGGCAGCATGCACAGGATCACCGCGCCAGCCGGCGCCTTCTCCGCGACCTGCCGCGCCACGGCGAAGGTCGCGCCGCCGGAAACGCCGGTGAAGATGCCCTCTTTGCGCGCCAATTCCCTCGCCCATTTGATGCCCTCGGGCCCGGCGATCGGCATCACCTCGTCATAGAGGCTGGTGTCGATCGCCTCCTGCAGCACGTTGGGTATGAAATCCGGCGTCCAGCCCTGGATCGGGTGCGGCTCGAAGGCTGGATGGCTGGCGGCGGGAGCACCATCGGCGCCGCGCTGCTGGACCTTGCCGCTGCCGATGAGCTGCGCGTTGGCCGGCTCGGACAGCACGATGCGGGTTTCCGGCCGCTCGCGGCGCAGCACGCGCGCCACGCCCACCACCGTGCCGCCGGTGCCATAGCCGGTGACGAAGCAATCAAGCCGCGAGCCGGCGAAATCATTGACGATCTCGCGCGCCGTCGTTGCCTCGTGGATGGCGGCGTTGGCGGCCGTCTCGAACTGGCGGGCAAGGAACCAGCCATTGGCCTCGGCCAGTTCCACCGCCTTCTTGTACATGCCGAAACCTTTTTCTGCGCGCGGCGTCAGCACCACCTTGGCGCCCAGCATGCGCATCAGTTTGCGGCGCTCGACCGAAAAACTGTCGGCCATCGTGACGACCAGCGGATAGCCCTTTTGCGCGCAGACCATGGCGAGGCCAATGCCGGTGTTGCCGCTGGTCGCCTCGACCACCGTCTGGCCCGGCTTCAGCGCCCCGCTGCGCTCGCCCTCCTCGATGATGTTGAGCGCCAGCCGGTCCTTCACCGAGGCGCCGGGATTGAAATACTCGGCCTTGACGTAGATCGTCGCGTGGGACGGTCCGAGATTGTTGATGCGAACCACCGGCGTGTCGCCGACGGTGTCGAGAATGCTGTCGAACAGGCGGCCGCGCCCGGCCGTGGTTCTGATCTTCTGCTGCTGCAACATCTTGGTCTCCTTGATTGTCATCGCGTTTTGTCTTCACGGGCCGGTTACAAACCGGCGGGTTGGGCGGCGAGGTTTGGTGACCTTGCCGCGCTAGGACTGACATGCCGCACAGCGGCAATGCCCGTATCCGGCGCTGATATCCGCTGCCGGATGCGCCGTGTCGTGTTTGGTGATACAGGAGAGGCCGACAGGCCAGCGTGGGAGCAGGCGTGGAAACGCACGTGGAATCCACTCGATCGAGGCCGGACGGCGACATGCCGGTCCTTTCCGTGCGCCTGCTCGGACCGCTGATGATCTCCCGCGACGGCGCTCCGGTTGCCCTGCCCACGTCACGCAAGCTGCGCGCGCTGCTCGCCTATCTGGCGCTGGCGCCGCATCCGGTCAGCCGCAGTCGCCTGTGCGAGTTGTTGTGGGATGTGCCGAACGACCCAAGGGGCGAACTGCGCTGGTGCCTGAGCAAGCTGCGCGGCGCGCTTGACATGCCGGCCCGGCGCCGGGTCTCCACCCAAGGCGATACGGTCGCACTCGATCTCGACGATTGCCTGGTCGATGTGCTGGAGGTCAGCCGCGCCGCCGCGCAAGGGATCGGCACGCTTGACGTCGAGCGCTTGCGCGTGCTGGCCGGACTGTTTGCCGGCGATTTCCTCGACGGGCTGGAGCTCGAGCGCAGCCCGCATTTCAACAGCTGGCTGATCGCGCAGCGCCGCCGCTTCAGCGCTTGCCATGCCGCCGTGCTGGAACGCCTTGTCGCGAGCCTGCCGGCTTATAGTGACGAGGCGATCGCCCATCTCGACACATGGGTGGAACTGGCGCCGTTCGACACGTGCGGACATCTGGCGTTGCTGTCCAATCTGGCCGGGCGCGGCGAGGTCGGCGCGGCCGAAGAGCATCTGGCCGCGGCGGAACGATTGTTTCGGTCGGAGGAGCTCGATTTCGCACCGCTTCGCGCGGCCTGGCGGGCGATCCGTGACCGACAGTCGGGCACCTCGCTTCGAACGGCCTGCCTGTCCACGCTATCGCCACTGGTGGCCACCATGCCCACCGCACCCGGCCCGGTCGAGCCCAGCCACGCTTCGCTGGCGGTGATGCCGTTTGTCGAGGAGAGCGGCGGCACGCGCGGCGGATTGGCCGACGGTTTCACCCACGACATCATCACCCGCCTGGCCAAGCTCAGGGATTTCTTCGTCATCGCGCGTGGATCGGTGTTTGCGCTGGCAGAGCAGAACATCGCGCCCGAGGATGCCGGCCGCCGGCTGAATGTCGACTATGTCGCCACCGGCACGGTGCGCAGCCCGTCCGGCCGCCTCATCGTCAGCGTCGAGCTGATCGAGGTGCGCAGCGCCAGGATCGTCTGGGCCGAGACCTTCGAGCGCAGGCCCGATGACATCTTTTCCGTGCTCGACGACATCGGCAACAGCATCGTCTCCTCGATCTCGGCCGAGATCGAAACGGTCGAGCGCAACCGCGCCATGCTGAAGGCGCCCAGCTCGCTCAACGCCTGGGAGGCGTACCATCGCGGCCTCTGGCACATGTACCGCTTCACCCAGGCCGAAAACGAGCAGGCGCGGCATTTCTTTGCCCAGGCCTTGCAGCTCGACCCGACCTTCGCCCGTGCCTATGCCGGCCTGTCCTTCACCCACTGGCAGAACGCCTTCCAGCGCTGGGGCGATCGCGACCGCGAAAGCGCGCTGGCCTTCGAGAGCGCCGGCCACAGCCTGCTGGTCGACGACCACAATCCGGCCGCCCATTGGGCGATGGGCCGGGCGCTGTGGCTGCGCAGCGAGCAGGACGGCTCGCTGCTCGAACTCGAGCGGGCGGTCGATCTCAGCCCCAACTTCGCGCTCGGCCACTACGCTTTGTCCTTCGTGCATTCGCAGTCGGGCGACCCGCGAGCGGCGATAGGCTCTTCCGATCATTCGCGCCATCTCAGCCCGTTCGACCCGCTGCTGTTCGGCATGCTGGGCGCACGCGCCATGGCGCATGTCCGGCTCGGCCAGTTTGAGGAGGCGGCCGAATGGGCGCTGAAGGCGGCGGCGCGGCCCAACGCCCACGCCATCATACTGGCGATCGCCGCGCACTGCCTGGCGCTGGCCGGACGGCTCGACGAGGCGCGCGGCTTCGCCGCCGCCATCCGCAAGACAAGGCCGGACTATTGCGCCGACGATTTCATCGGCACCTTCCGCTTCGAACCGGATGCCGTAGCGCTGTTCCGGCAGGGCGCCAGCCGCATCGGGCTCAACTGAAGCCTGGATCGCCATCTTGGGGATCGCGTGGGAATTTCGCCTCAAATCCGCCGGGTTAACGAAGTCGGAAGGAGTTGTTTAACCGTTAGCTTCTATGTCACGGCCCGGGGGGCCGACAAAGTGAGTATGATGAGCAACAGCCCCGACAAGCGCAATGAATGGCGCGCCATATTTTACGTGCAGGCTCGCGTTGCCATCCTGTTTGTCCCGGTGGTTGCCAGCCTGCTGATCATAGCGGCGCTTGCCGGAAACGAACGCAAGTCGGTTCCCAGCATGATCGACCCGACCGTCACCGGCTCCGTGCGGTAGGCGCTATCGGTCGGCGTTAGCCCTCTCGGGGAGAGCGCCTTCTGAAGAAAAAGAAGGTCGAAGGAAAGGCCCTCCCGATCAACGAGGGAAGGCGCTATGCGCTTTTCCTGGGAAACCACTTCACACTTTCCCGGACTTGCTCCAGGAGAGCGTGCTTTCCGGCAGCATTCGCTTGAGCACGTCGTCCTTGCGGATGAAATGATGCCATAGCGCCGCGGCCGCGTGCACTCCGGCGAGGATGAGGATCGAATTGGCGCACAGGCTGTGCAGTTCCCTGATGAACCGGGCCGTGTCGCGGTCGGGCGATACCGGGGCCGGGATGGTGAAGAGGCCGAAGAAGCTCAAGGCGTCGCCCCTATACCAAGTCAGCAGGATGCCGAGAGCCGGAATGGTCACCAGCAGCGCATAGAGCAGCAGATGCGCGATCTTGGCCGCCCATCGTTCAAGCTCCGACATTTCCGTCTGCAGCCCTGGCGTTCCCAGTATCAGGCGCAGGCCGACGCGGATGACGACCAGCGCAACCAACAGCAGCCCGAACGAAATATGGAACCACCAGACGAGCGCGCGGCCGGGATCGCCGCGCGGAAAAAGTTCTTCCACATAGGTCAAGCCATAAAGGCCGATGACCAGCAGAAACACCGCCCAGTGAATGGCTTTTTGTGCGCTTGTATAGGTGGGGTGCATGCGAGCCTTCCAGTTTTGAATGTTTCTAAACTAGCCGCGATCATGTCAAAGCTTTGTCGGGCTCGGATGATCGTGAGCTGGCAGGACACTGGAACGGGTAAGCTGTCAGTTTGCGGACAGTCGGGCATCGAGCGCGTAATGCTGGACAAAGAAAAGCCCGGGCGAACCGGGCTCTTCTTCGGCGTCTCCAGGGCGCTCAAACAAAGCGCGGGATCGGACTGTTCTGCGGGGTCACATCGTCGCCGAGGTCGACAAACACCTCGTCGACATAGCACCATGCCCAGCCTTCGGGCGGATCGTAGCCCTCGATGATCGGATGCTTGGTGGCGTGGAAATGCTTGGTGGCGTGGCGGTTGGGCGAGTCGTCGCAGCAGCCGACATGGCCGCAGGTACGGCACAGCCGCAGATGCACCCATTGCGACCCGCTCTTCAGGCATTCCTCGCAGCCGAGCGCGCTCGGCGTGACCTTCCTGATGTCGCGCGTATGTCTGCATTCATCCATCATGGTCTCCCGGCCATTTGAAATGTGTCGGCGTTGCCGCGCGCGAGGTAGGCATGCAGAGCCGCGACCACCTGGGCGCCTTCGCCGACAGCCGCGGCGACCCGTTTGACCGAGCCCGCACGGACATCGCCGATTGCGAACACGCCGCTGCGGCTCGTCTCCATCTGCGCCGATCCTATGTCCGATCCGGTGCGCACGAAACCCCTGGCGTCCAGCGCGACATCGCAGTTGGCCAGCCAATCGGTGTTCGGATCGGCGCCGATGAAGAGGAAGAGATGGCGGATCGGGCGCGTTGTTCCCGCGCCGCTGGCGCGGTTGCGCCAGCGCACGGTGGCAAGATTGCCGTCTTCGCCGTCCAGTGCCTCGATTTCGGTCCCGGTCAGCACCTCGATGTTCGGCTGCGCCCGGATGCGCTCTACCAGATAACGCGACATGCTGGCCTCGAGGCTGCCGCCGCGCGCCAGCAGCGCCACCTTCCGCGCATGACTGGCCAAGTAGACAGCCGCTTGCCCGGCCGAATTGCCGGCGCCGACCAGCGCCACTTCCTGGCCCGCGCAAAGCCGGCCTTCGATGGGCGACGCCCAATAGTGCACGGACGTCCCCTCGAACCGCGCCAGATCGGCGATGTCGAGGCGACGATAACGCGCGCCGCTGGCGATCACCACGCTGCGCGTGCGCACGGTCTCGCCGTCACCGACATCGAGCAGATAGCGGGCGCCTGACGTGTGGTGGCCGCGCTCAAAAGCTTCGCCTCGTCCGGGATGACCGTTTCAACACCGAATTTCTGCGCCTGGTTGTAGGCGCGCGCCATCAGCGCCATGCCGGTGATGCCGGTCGGGAAACCGAGATAGTTCTCGATGCGCGAGGAGGCGCCGGCCTGTCCGCCGAAGGCACGGCAATCGAGCACGATCGTCGACAGCCCTTCGGATGCCGCATAGACCGCCGCCGCCAGCCCTGCCGGGCCGGCGCCGACGATGGCCACGTCATACACCGTATCGGCATCGATCGGGCGCAACAGGCCGACGCAGCGGGCGAGGTCCTTTTCGCCGGGGTTCATCAGCAGCCTGCCGTTTGGACAGAGCACAATCGGCAGGTGGTGCGGATCGACCTCGAAGCGTTCTACCAGGGTTTTGGCGCAGGGATCGCTGTCGGAATCGAGCACGCGGTGCGGCTGGCCGCTGCGCGCCAGAAAACCCTGCAGCCGCAACACGTCGGCATTGTCCTGGGGTCCGATGATGATCGGCCCGCTGGTGGCGCTCTCCAAGAGCCCGACGCGGCGCAGGATCAGCGCCCGCATGATGCGCTCGCCGAGATTGGCCTCCTGCACCATCAGGTCGCGCAGCCGTTGCGAGGCGATGACGAACGCCTCCACCGGCTCGGCGGCCTGCGCATTCACCAGCGAGGGACGGGCCGAAAGCTGCGCCAGCTCACCGACAAAGCTGCCCGGGCCGTGCGTGACGATCGTCTCGCGCCGGCCGAGCCCGCCGTCCTGGGTGATGTCCACGCTACCCGACAGCACGACGATCAGGCCGGGCGCCACATCGCCGGCTTCGATGATGTGCTCGCCGGCTGCATAGGCGCTGGCCTCGCCGAACCGGCGCATGCGGTCGATGTCCACCTCGGCCAGCGTGGGGAACGCCTGGTCGCGGCGGGCACCGAAGATCGGGTTGGTGGATTGAGCCATGGTTTTGAGCGTAGCGAAGCGGCCGCGGAGTTTGAAGCGGTTTGTGAGGGGACTGGCCGGAAGGGGAGGTTGGCTGAAAAGAAAAAGCCCGGACGAACCGGGCTTTTTTCTCTAAGTTTCTGAACCGTCAAGTGGTTCGAAACGGGAATTTGGTGCCCAGAAGAGGACTCGAACCTCCACTCCTTGCGGAACACGGACCTGAACCGTGCGCGTCTACCAATTCCGCCATCTGGGCTGGTGCGGGCTCATGTAAGCGGGCAAGCGATGTGTGTCAACGCGCTTTTTTCGCGGTTGCTCCGTTCGCCGGCTCAGTCGTCCAGCACTTCCTTGGAAGCGACGGTGGAATCGGCGTTGAGCTGGTAGATGACCGGCACGCCGGTGCCGAGTTCCAGCTTGACGATCTCCTCGCCCGACTTGCCGTCGAGCGCCATGATCAGCGCGCGCAGGGAGTTGCCGTGCGCGGCGACCAGCACCGTGCCGCCGCGCAGCACATGCGGCTGCAAATCGTGCAGGTAATAGGGCCAGACGCGGGCGCCGGTGTCCTTCAGGCTTTCGCCGGCAGGCGGCGGCACGTCGTAGGAGCGGCGCCAGACATGCACCTGCTCCTCGCCCCATTTCTTGCGGGCGTCGTCCTTGTTGAGGCCGGAGAGGTCGCCATAGTCGCGCTCGTTGAGCGCCTGGTCGCGGATGGTCTTCAGGTCGCCCTGGCCGACCGCGTCGAGGATGTGCTGGCAGGTCTTTTGCGCCCGGATCAGCGCCGAGGTGAAGGCGATGTCGAATTTCAGGCCACGCGCCTTGAGCTTTTGCCCGGCGGCCTTGGCCTCGGCGTGGCCCTGTTCGGTCAGGTCGACGTCGCGCCAGCCGGTGAACAGGTTCTTCAAATTCCATTCGCTCTGGCCGTGGCGCACGAGCACGAGGGTTCGCGACATGTTTGCTCCTTCAGGTTTATGGATCAGGCCGGCTCAGCTGAGGCCGAGCACGTCCCGCATCGAATACAGTCCCGGCTTTTTGCCGCGCGCCCAAAGCGCCGCCTTGACGGCGCCGCGGGCGAAGATGGCGCGGTCCTCGGCGTGGTGCGACAGGGTGATGCGCTCGCCGGTTCCGGCCAGCATCACGCTGTGGTCGCCGACGACAGAGCCGCCGCGCAACGTGGCAAAGCCGATCGAGCCCGTCTTGCGCACCCCGGTGTGGCCGTCGCGGACGCGCACGTCGTTGCCTGAGAGCTCGATACCACGCCCGGCGGCGGCGGCTTCACCCAGCAGCAGCGCCGTGCCCGAAGGCGCGTCGACCTTGTGCTTGTGGTGCATTTCGAGGATCTCGATGTCGAAATCGTCGGCATCGAGCGCGCGCGCCGCCTGCTCGACCAGCACCGCCAGCAGATTGACGCCGAGGCTCATATTGCCCGACTTGACGATCGTCGCATGGCGCGCCGCCGCAGCGATCCTGGCATTGTCATCGGCCGAACAGCCGGTAGTGCCGATGACATGGACGATGCGCGCCTGCGCCGCGTAGCCGGCGAATTCGACCGTCGAAGCAGGCGTGGTGAAATCGAGCACACCGTCGGCCTTGGCGAACACCGGCAGCGGATCGTCGCTGATCGGCACGTTGATGATGCCGATGCCGGCCAGCTCGCCGGCATCCTTGCCCAGATGCGGCGAATCCGCCCGCTCGACCGCGCCGATGACCCGCGCGCCTGATATAGAGTGGATGGCGCGGATCAGCGTCTGGCCCATGCGGCCGGCGGCGCCTACCACCACCAGGCCCATATCATTTGCCGGTCCGTCGGTTGCGGGCGTGGCGCTCATGTCGTGCTCCCGGCGATGCTCTGCGTGTCGATGCCTTGTGACAGGCGTTGCGCCGAAGTCCGGATCGGCGCGCTGTCGTCGACAAGCCCCAGACCCTTGACGCCCTGGATGCGGTGGAAGCGGGCATAGACGCTGTGCGGATCGGCCATCAGCGAGGCGTGCGTGCCTTCCTCGACCAGCCGTCCCTGTTCCATGACGATGATGTGGTCGGCATTGACCACCGTTGACAGCCGGTGCGCGATGACGATGGTGGTGCGGCCTTCCATGACCTTTGTCAGCGCCTGCTGGACGCGAGCCTCGGCCTCGTTGTCGAGCGCCGATGTCGCTTCGTCGAGCAAAAGGATCGGTGCCTGCCGCACGATGGCCCGCGCGATCGAGACGCGCTGGCGCTGGCCGCCGGACAGCGTCACGCCATTCTCGCCGACTGGCGTGTCGTAGCCCTGCGGCTGCTGGCGAATGAAGTCGTCGGCCGCGGCTTGGCCCGCGGCCTGTTCGATCTCGGCATCGGTGGCGCTCAGCCGGCCGTAGCGGATATTGTCGCGGATAGTGCCTTCGAACAGATAGGGCTGCTGCGAGACATAGGCGATGGAACCGCGCAGCGACTGTTTGGTGACCTTCGAGATGTCCTGGCCGTCGATCTCGATCGACCCAGCCTCGACATCGTAGAAGCGCTGCAGCAGCGCCACCAATGTCGTCTTGCCGGCGCCCGAAGCGCCGACGATTGCCGTCACCTTGCCGGCCGCGGCGACGAAACTCAGATCCTGCAGCACCGGAGCCTCCTCGACATAGCGGAAGGAGACGTTGTTGAAACGCACTTCGCCGGAGGTGAATTTCGCCTCGGCGGCGCCTTGGGCGTCGCTCTGCTGCGGCTCGATGTCGAGAAGCTCGTAGATCATGCGCGCATTCACAAGCGCGCGTTCCATGCCGACCTGCATGCGCGCCAGACGGCGGGCCGGATCATAGGCGAGCGTCAGCGCGGTGATGAAGGAAAACACCGCGCCCGGCGGCTGGCCGAGAACGGTGGCCCGGTAGCCGGAATAGGCGATGACGCTGGCGAAGGCGATGCCGGCCAGCAGTTCGGAAACCGGCGTCAGCCGCTCGGAGACGCGAGCGATCTTGTTCGACCGCTGCTCGGCATCCTCGGCGAGCTGGCTGATCCGGCGCGACAGCTCGTCCTCCATGGTGAAGGCCTTGACGATGGCGATGCCTTGCGTGGCTTCCTGCATGGCGCCGATCAGCCGAGAGTTGATCTGCACCGATTCGCGCGTGATGCGGCGCACCCGGCGCATTAGATAGGTGACGGTCCAGATCAGCGGCGGCCCGATCAGCAGCGAACTCAAGGAGAGTATCGGATCCTGATAGATCATCACGCCGACCAGGCCGACCAGCGAGACGGCATCACGCGCGGTCGAGGTCACCGTCATCGACAACAGGTCGCGAATGCCGTTGACGTTCTCGTTGACCTGCGCGGCCAGCCGCCCGGACCTTGTGTCGTTGAAGAAGGAGACGCCAAGCTTCATCAGATGGTTGAAGATGCGCTGCTGATAGCGCGCCACCAGATTGTTGCCGATCCTGGCCATCGTCACCGCCTGGCCGTAGCCGGCAAGGCCGCGCAGGATGAAGGCACCGAGCAGTGCGGCGCAGATCCATGGGATCAGGTCGCCGCGTCGTTCGTAGAAGATCTGGTTGACGACCGGGCTCATGATCCAGGCGGCAAGCGCCGTCGTCGCCGACACGGTCAGCAGGCAGAGGATGGTGAAAACATACGCGCCCCGATAGTCGCGGCCATTTTCCTGGAGGATACGGCGGATGACCGCCACGATCTCTCCCGCACGGGGTTTCGACAAATTGGGGGGCTGAAATGTCAAATTGGAGCGCTTCGTAGATTTCCGCTTCCCGCGGCCGGGCAATTTGGCACCCCTCTTAACGCCAAGCAGCCAGCTTGCCTATGCCTCGGGGTGACTAACTTCGTCGCGCCAGCGCCGGCCCGAAGTCTGGACACCGAACAGCGAGGGGTTCCTGGCATAGGCGGCAAGGCCCAGAAGTGCGGCCAGCGGATGGGTAATGACATACACCGGCATGGTGCGCATCATCGCGCTGTGCGGCGCCTTGTCCTCGAAAGCGGCACGGAAATTGCCGGCTTTCAGCGCCGGCACGATCTTCTGCGCGATGCCACCGGTGAGAAACACGCCGCCGCGGCTCATGAACACCAGAGCAAGGTCGCCTGCCGTGCGCCCAAGGCAGGTGACGAAGGTCTCCAGCGCTTCCTCGGCAACAGGATCGGTTTTCGCAAGTGCCGCGGCAGTGATCTCGGCCGGCGTGGTGAAGGGCGACGGCTTGCCGTCCGCCTTGGCAACCGCCCGATAGACATTGACCAGACCGCGTCCGCACAGGATCTGCTCGCCCGAAATGCGGCCCTCCAGCTTCTCGATATGCGGAAAAACCTCGAAATCGCGGGCCGAGCGCGGACCGATGTCCATATGGCCGCCCTCGCCGGGCACCGGTATCCAGTGGTGCAGCGCATGGACCAGCCCGGCGACGCCGAGCCCGGTTCCGGGGCCGAGCACGACGCGGCCGGCATTGGGCTCCGGCGTGCCGCCGCCGATCTTTTCCATGTGCTCCTCGCCGAGCGCGACGACGGCCAGCGCCTGCGCCTCGAAATCGTTGAGCACGACGATGTCGCTCAGGCCGAGGCTGGCGAACATTTTTCTCGGCTTGACGATCCAGGGGCAGTTGGTCAGTTCGATCTCGTCGCCGTCGACCGGACCGGCCACCGCCAGCACCGCCGAATTGGGACGCACCGACGAGCGATCGAGCACGGCCGCCTGGATCGCCTCGTCGATGGTGTTGTAGTTCGCCGTCTGGACGATGGTCGGCTCGCCTGCCTCGGAATTGGCGTCGAGCACGACCGAAAAGCGCGCATTGGTGCCGCCGATGTCGCCGATAAGGATCGGAAACCGCAACAAAGTATCGTCGTCGCCTGTGCCTGGCATGCTCTCGTCCGTCTCCGGCGCCACCGACGGCATCTAGCCGTTCTTCCGTTGACTAGCGCATGGGTTTGAAAAGGGAAACGGTTTTCGACCCCGGTGGCGCGCTGAGGCCGGCTGTGCGGCCAAACCGCCACGGTTTCGCAAAAATGAGGTCCTGAACCGGTTGAGCCCGTCTATGAGCCGTGACCGTCAGTTTCCTGGCGGCCGCGGCCGCGGCAGCGGCACGCCGATCTCGGGGGTCGCCGTGAAGGCGTTCACCGTGCTTGGCAAGCCGGCGGCGGCCGGCGTGGCGGGCAATGACGGCGCTTCGGGTTCGGGTGCGGCAGCCGCGACCGGCACGCCGCCGCCGTGATAGGTCGCCGCCTCGGCGGAAACCGGCCCCGGCGCGTCGAGCACGGCGCGGCATTCGCTCGGCAGGTTCGCCATCGTCATCAGGTCGCGTGCCTTGGGCGCATCCGGGTTCTTGTTGGGCCGCCACGGCTCCTGCGTGAACCACCAGGCCAATGGCTTGCCGCAACCGTCATCGTCCGGCGTCGCTTCCTGCGCCTTGCAGCCGGGGGATCCCGGCTGACAGCCGATGCGCATGTGAAAATGATAGTCGTGGCCCCAAAACGGGCGGATCTTGCGCAGCCAGCCGCGGTCGCCCCTGACGGTGTCGCAGAGCTTCTTCTTGATGCCCGGATTGACCAGGATGCGCTCGACCTGGCTGTAGCTCGCCGCCCGCTTCAGAAGCCTTGTGTGTGCCGGCGTCCACAGCGCGTCCTTCACCAGATGGGTCTTCTCATCGACCATCAAGGTGGCGCTCATCGATTCGCGCTGCGCCATCGACAGCGGGCGGCTGGGCATCGGCGTCAGCCAGATGTCGGCGTCGAGCCCGATCTGGTGCGAGGCATGCCCGGTCATCATCGGGCCGCCGCGCGGCTGCGAAATGTCGCCGATCAGCAGGCCCGGCCAACCGTCGGCTGCCGCGTCGCGCGACAATTTCTCGATCACTGCGATCATAGCCGGATGGCCCCAGCGACGGTTGCGGGACGGCCGCATCACCTCCCAGGTCGGACCGTCCATGGGAATGGCGACGCCGCCGGCAAAACAGCCCTTGGAATAGAAGCCGATCGATTGCGCCGCGCTCGCGGCTGGCAGTTTCTTGGCGCCGAACAGGTCTTTTGCCCGTTCCTCGGCCGCGGCCGGCCGTACGGCTAGACCGGCAAGGACGAACAGGCCGAGAGCGGCCGCCAGCCTGAATTTTTTGCCGAGAGATGGCTGTATCGGTGTTTTCATGAAACCGGATCCCCACCAGGCCGAATCATAGCATGCAACGCGGAACGCTTCGATCGACAGAGCGGTTCACCGAAACGGTGAACCGCTCTGTCTCTGTTTTGACGCAATCCCGGACGGAGAACCGTGTCACACTTTTCCTGGAATTGCTTTTAGCGCTTCATCGGGCTGCGCGCCTCGCCGTCGCGCCAGTCGTCGCTCGCCCACATATGGTCGAAGGCGGCGCGGTAGTCTGGAAAGCGCAGGGAATAGCCCGCCGCCTTGATCGCCGCGTTGCCGACGCGCTTGTTCTCGCCATAGAAGGACCGCGCCATGGGCGAAAGTTGGGCGGCGTCGAAAGGAATCTCGGGCGGCGGCTCTATACCCATCAGCGAAGCGGCATAGGCGACGACATCCTGCGGCGGCGCCGGCAGATCGTCGGTGACGTTGAAGATGCCGCCTTTATTGCCTTGGATGAGCTGCCACAGGGAGCCTGCAATGTCGTCGCAATGGATGCGGTTGAACACTTGGTCCGGCTTGACCAGCCGCCTTGCGCTGCCGTTTTCCAGATTGAGCAGGGCATTGCGGCCCGGCCCGTAAATGCCGGAGAGTCGCAGGATCGCCACCGGCCGGCGAATCTCGCGGCCCAGCTCCAGCCAGTCCTGCTCTGCCGCCACCCGCATCATCGAACGCTTCGACACCGGCCGGCATTCAGCCGTTTCATCGACCCATGCGCCGTCATAATTGCCGTAAACCCCGACCGTAGAGAGATAGCCGATCCATTCCAGCAAAGGCATTTGAGCGATTGCCTCTCGCGCGGCACCCAGCACGGGATCGCCGGCCTCCTCCGGGGCGACCGAAATCAGCAGATGCGTTGTTTTCCGCAATGCATCGCCAATCTCATCCGTCAGCGCACCGTCGAACAACAGCGGGGCGATGCCGGCCTGCCGTAGCGTCTCGAATTTTTCCGGCGAGCGTGTCGTGCCGAAGATCGTCGCGGCGCCTTTGTTGGCCCGAGCAAAAGCCCTGCCCGAATAGCCGGCGCCGAAGATGAATATCTGCTTTTCGCTCATGCATTCGCCCTGGTTGGCCGCGCCAGACGCCATTCGTCGCGCACGGCTTCGTCGCTCTCGGTTTTCAGGCCGATGGCTGCCCTTTCTGAATATTCGGCGTTGGGCACCAGCCGCGCCAGCGCCCATATTGCCGCGCCCCGCACCAGCGGGGACGGATCGCCGAGCAGCGCAAGCACCGCGCCGGACAGCGACGCTTCGCCGGAATTGCCGGCGGCGATCAGCACGTTGCGGATGAACCGATCGCGGCCGATGCGTTTTATCGGCGAACCGGAGAAGAAAGCGCGGAAGGCCGCGTCATCGAGACCCAAAAGGTCGGGGAGCGGTGGTTCGCGCAGATCATCGCGCGCGGCGAGTTTTGCTTCCGAAGCCGCCCGGGCGAATTTGTTCCACGGGCAGGCGGCTAAACAGTCATCGCAGCCATAGATGCGGTTGCCGATCTTTTCGCGGAATTCGTGCGGAATCGGCCCCTTGTTCTCGATGGTGAGATAGGAAATGCAGCGCCGCGCATCGAGCCGGTAGGGCGCCGGAAAAGCATCGGTCGGGCATGCGTCGAGGCAGGCGCGGCAGGAGCCGCAATGGTCGATTTCGGCGCGGTCGGGCACCAGTTCAGCGGTGGTGAAGATGGTGCCGAGGAACAGCCAGGAGCCGTGCTCGCGGCTGACCAGATTGGTGTGTTTGCCTTGCCAGCCAAGCCCGGCGGCTTCGGCCAGCGGCTTTTCCATGACAGGTGCGGTGTCGACGAACACCTTCACGTCACCGCCGGCGCGGGCAACGAGCTTGCCGGCGATCTCCTTCAGCCGGCCTTTCATCACATCGTGATAGTCGCGGTTTTGCGCATAGACCGAGATCGCGCCGCGGTCGCGCTTGGCCAGCACTTCGCGAAGATCATGGTCGGGGCCGTAGTTCATCGCCAGCACGACGATCGAGCGTACCTGCGGCCAGAGGGCCGTTGGTTCACTGCGGCGTTGCAGCGTCTCGGCGATCCAGTCCATTGAGCCGTGAAAGCCATCGGCGACGAATTCGGCCAGGCGCGCCGGCGCCAGCGGGATCGCATCGGGGGAGGTGACGGCGACGGCATCGAAGCCGGCGCGCTGCGCCTCAGCGTCGATCAGCGCGCGCAGTTTTGCGGCGTCAGAAGTCGAGGTCCGCATAATGCGACACCGGTGACAGGCCGCGCACCCGGTCGGTCAAAAGCGGCCGGAAGGAAGGCCGCGACTTGACCCGCGTGTACCATTCGCGAGCAGCGCTGTGCTCGCGCCAGTCTATCTCGCCGAGATAATCGAGCACCGACAGCGTCGCCGCGGCCGCGAGATCGGCATAGGTGACCCTCGAGCCGGCCAGCCAATGGCGGGGGCCGGCCAGCCAGTTGGTGTATTTCATGTGCTGGCGGATGTTGGCGCGCGCCGCACGGATCGCGCCCGAGTCGGGCGAGCCGCCGCCCGCCGTTTCCGGCATGACCGGCTTCAGCACGCGCTCACGCACCAGATGACGGGTGACTTCGCTTTCAGCCTTGTTGAGATACCAGTCGATGAGCCGGCGGATTTCGGCGCGCTGCATCGGGTCCTCGGCGAACAGCCGCTTGTCGCGCTTCAGCACGCCGCGCGTTTCATCGAGATATTCCGATATGACCGTCGCGCCGACGATCGGCACGTCGCCTTCGGCCAGCAGGATCGGCAGCGTGCCGGCCGGGTTCAGCGCCAGGAACTCCTTGCGCCGGGTCCACGGCTTTTCCTCGATCAGGGCCAGCTCCTCGCCATACTCGCCGAAAGCGAGGCGGACGAAGCGACAGGTGGCGAACATGGGATGGTGGAAAAGCGTCAGCATGGTTCCGCGATGATAAAGCGCACTGGCGAATCGCAGGGCGCACCGGTAAGTCTTGGCCGCCCGGTTAGCGGGCCGTCAGGGTGTTGCGACCTATAGGGGGACTTCAACGC
>NZ_RZPW01000160.1:0-9781 GCF_003998455.1 Mesorhizobium sp. M7A.F.Ca.CA.001.08.2.1
ATCGATGCCTTTGCCGGTCGCAGCCGGACCGACATCTTCATCCTTTTCCCGCATGGCCGCGTCTCGCCGGTGCAGCAGCGGCAAATGACGACGTCGACGGCTGCAAACGTCCATGCGCTGGCGATCGAAGGCAATTTCGACGATTGCCAGGGCCTGCTCAAGGACATGTTCAACGATCACGGCTTTCGCGACCGGGTGGCGCTTTCGGGCGTCAATTCGATCAATTGGGCCCGCATCATGGCCCAGATCGTCTATTATTTCTCCTCGGCGCTGTCGCTCGGCGCGCCGGACAGGCAGGTTTCCTTCACCGTGCCGACCGGCAATTTCGGCGATATCTTTGCCGGCTATGCCGCCAAGAAGATGGGCTTGCCGATCGATCGGCTGGTCATTGCCACCAATGACAACGACATCCTGGCGCGCACTTTTTCGACCGGCGAATACCGCACCAAGGGCGTCTTTGCGACCACGTCGCCGTCGATGGATATCCAGGTGTCGTCGAATTTCGAACGCTTGCTGTTCGAGGCCTCCGGCCGTGACGCCGCGACCGTGCGGCGCTACATGGACGGCCTGAAGCAGTCCGGTGCTTTCACCATCGAACCCCACCAAATCGCCGGGATGCGGTCCGAATTCGACGCCGGCCGCGCTGATATGGACGAGGTCGCCGCCACCATCCGCTCGACGCTCGCGACCAGCAACTATCTGCTCGATCCGCACACTGCGGCAGCCGTGCATGTCGCCGCAGGCAAGGCGTCAGGCGCCGTGCCGATGGTGGTGCTGGGTACAGCGCACCCGGCAAAATTCCCGGCCGCCGTCGAAGCCGCCAGCGGCGTGTCGCCCGCACTGCCCGCGTGGCTAGGTGGGTTGATGACATCGGAGGAAAAATACACGGTACTTCCATCCGACCTGAAAATGGTGGAAGATTACGTCGGCCGCCGCGCGCGGGCGGCGCGTTAGGGAGTAGTAGCCATATGGGTGTTGAGGTAAGCCGTCTGTCGAACGGCCTGACAGTCGCCACCGAAACCCTTCAAAGCATCGAATCGGTTGCCCTTGGTGCCTGGGTCAAGTCGGGTGCCCGCAATGAACGTGACGACGAGCATGGCATGGCCCATCTGCTCGAGCACATGGCGTTCAAGGGCACGAAAAGGCGGAGCGCCTTCGAAATCGCCTCGGAGATCGAGGACGTCGGCGGCGAAATCAACGCCGCCACCAGCGTCGAGACCACCTCCTACTATGCCAGGGTGCTCTCCGACGACGTGCCGCTGGCCGTCGACATTCTTGCCGACATCCTGCAGGAGTCCGAATTCGACCCGCAGGAACTCGAACGCGAACAGCATGTGATCCTGCAGGAGATCGGCGCCGCGCACGACACGCCCGACGACATCGTCTTCGACCGTTTCACGGAAACCGCCTATCGCCATCAGACGATTGGGCGCTCCATTCTCGGCACGCCCGAAACGGTCAAGTCCTTCACCTCGAAACAACTTCACGACTTCATAGAGCGGCAATATGGCGCCGAGCGCATGGTGATTGTCGCCGCCGGCGACATCAAGCATGACAATTTCGTGCGCGAGGTCGAAAAGCAGCTCGGCGGCTTCCGCAGCAAGGCCGACAGCACCATCCCGCAATATGCGCAATATGTCGGCGGCGACTTCCGCGAGGACCGCGACCTGATGGACGCGCAGATCGTGCTGGGGTTCGAAGGCCGGGCCTATCATGTGCGCGACTTCTACGCCTCGCAGGTGCTGTCGATGATCCTCGGCGGCGGCATGTCGTCGCGCCTGTTCCAGGAGGTCCGCGAGAAGCGCGGCCTGTGTTACTCGGTCTATGCCTTCCATTGGGGCTTTTCCGACACCGGCGTCTTCGGCGTCCATGCAGCGACCGGCCAGAGCGACATCGCCGAACTGGTGCCTGTCATCATCGACGAACTGCAGAAGGCCGGTGAGAAGATCCTGCAGGAAGAACTCGACCGGGCGCGCGCCCAATATCGCGCCGGACTGATCATGTCAGCCGAAAGCCCGGCCAGCCGCGCTTCGCAGATCGCACGGCAACTGCTTCTGTTCGGCCGGCCGATCGCCAAGGAGGAACTGATGGAACGGCTGTCGGCGCTGACGATCGAGCGGCTGACCGATCTATCGTCGCGTTTGTTCTCGACCAAGCCGACGCTTACCGCTGTCGGGCCTGTGGGCACACTGGCGCCCTACGAGGCGATTCTCGAATCGCTCGCGGGCACGCAGACCGCGGCCCGCAAGCTCGCCGTCTAAGCCCCTCAAAGCGCCATGTTCGCGCTCCCTTTCTTTCGCCGTGACCTGCCGGCACTGAAGGGCGACCGTGTCACGCTGCGCGTGCCGTTCACCAACGACTATCGCGAGTGGGCGGCGGTGCGCGGGGAAAGCCGCGCCTTCCTCGAACCATGGGAGCCACGCTGGACTCCCGATGAACTCGACCGCAACGCATGGCGACTGCGCATCAGCCGCTACCGCGAGGATTATGCTCAGGGAACCGCTATCGCCTTCTTCATTTTCGAGAGGAGCAGCGGCAAGCTTGCCGGCGGCATCACGCTCGGCAACATACGCCATGGTGTCTCGCAGAGCGGCCATGTCGGCTACTGGATCGGCGAGCGCTTCGGCGGCCGCGGCCTGATGACCGACGCGGTCAAGGTGGTGACCCGCTTCGCCTTCGATACGCTAAGGTTGCACCGGATCGAAGCGGCCTGTATTCCCGACAATATCAGGTCGATCCGGGTGCTTGAAAAAGCCGGATTTCGGCGCGAAGGACTGCTGCGATCCTATCTCAGGATCAACGGCATCTGGCAGGACCACTACCTCTACGCCCGGATCGCGGACGATCCGCCGGGCGTTGGAACGAAGGACTGATTTTGACGAAATTCCTGCGCAACGGGCCGCTGTTCGCCATTGTCCTCGCGACACTCCTGACGCTGTGGGCGGCATCGTCGGCCTTCGCCGTCGAGCCGATCAAGATCGCCCGCGACGACGTCGCGCTCGACCTTTCCGGCGCCGTCGAGATCTACCGCAACCAGGGCGAGAATTTCCAGGTGTCGACCGCGCCGGGTCCGGACGGCATCGTGCGGCGCATCGAGGTCGAGGCCAATGATGCCCGTTCGACCGGCGACTGGGCTGTCTTCGCGCTCGCCAACACCACCGACCAGCAGCTCGACCGGCTGATCGTCGCACCGCATTTCCGCCTGGTGAATTCCGGCATCTTCTGGCCGGATCTGGGCTCGACCCGCATCGCTGCCATCACGCCCAGCGAAGGCTTCGCGCTCGACCGCCAGACCAGTCCCGACGCCGACGTTTTCCGGGTGACGCTGAACCCCGGCACGGTGATCACCTTCATCGCCGAACTGGCCTCGCCGAAGCTGCCGCAGGTCTACCTCTGGGATCCCGAATCCTACAAGGACTCGGTCAATTCCTACACGCTGTTTCGCGGCATCGTCATCGGCATTGCGGGCCTGCTGGCGCTGTTCCTGACCATCCTTTTCGTGGTCAAGGGGACCTCGATGTTCCCCGCGACCGCCGCGCTTGCCTGGGCGGTACTGGCCTATATCTGCGTCGATTTCGGCTTCCTCAACAAGGTCATCGAGATCTCGCCCGGCAATGAGCAGATGTGGCGGGCGGGAACGGAGGTGGCGCTGGCGGGAACCTTCGTGGTGTTCCTGTTCGCCTATCTCAACCTCAACCGATGGCACGGCCATTTCAGTTATGGCGCGCTGGTCTGGATACTCGGGCTGGTGCTGATCGCCGGCGTCGCGATCGTCGATCCCGCGGTCGCCGCCGGCATCGCCAGGCTGTCCTTCGCCGCCACCGCACTGACGGGGCTTGGCCTGATCATCTTCCTCGGGATTCGTGGTTATGATCGTGCGATCATGCTGGTGCCCAGTTGGGTCATGGTGCTGTTGTGGTTATGCGGGTCGTGGATGGCGATCACCGGCATGCTCGACAACGACATCGCCCAGCCGGCCCTGGGCGGCGGGCTGATCCTGATCATCCTGCTGATCGGCTTCACTGTCATGCAGCATGCCTTTGCCGGCGGCGCGCTGCATCAGGGCCTGTTCTCCGATCTGGAGCGGCAGGCGCTTGCTGTCGCCGGATCGGGCGACACGGTGTGGGACTGGGACGTGCTGCGCGACCGCGTCGTCACCAAGCCCGATGTCAGCATCCAACTCGGGCTGGCGCCGAACAGCCTCGGCGGTGCGGCGCGTAACTGGCTGCCGGTGCTGCATGCCGACGACCGCGACACGTTCCGCACGACGCTCGACGTCGTGCTCGAGCACCGGCGCGGCCGGGTGTCGCAGAACTTCCGACTGCGCGGCGCTGACGGCCACTATCACTGGTTCTCGCTGCGTGCGCGCCCGGTCATCGGATCCGACGGCGAAGTCATCCGCTGCGTCGGCACCATGGTCGACGTGACGGAGCAGAAAAAGTCCGAGGAAAGGCTGCTGCACGATGCCGTGCACGACAACCTGACCGGCCTGCCGAACCGCGAACTTTTGATGAACCGGCTGGAAGCGATCATCTCGATCGCGCGCACCGAAGAGAAGGTGCGCCCGACCGTCTTCGTCATCGACATCGACCGTTTCAAGCAGGTCAATGACGGACTCGGCATCTCGGCCGGCGACACCATCCTCTTGACCATCGCCCGTCGCCTGCACCGGCTGCTCAAGCCGAAGGACTCGCTGTCGCGCTTTGCCGGCGACCAGTTCGCGCTGATGCTGTTGTCCGAACAGGACCCGGCCCGCATCGCCGCCGTGGCGGATGCCATCAAGCATGCCATCAACAATCCGATCACCTTTGCCAAGCGCGAGATCGTGCTGACCGCCTCGATCGGATTGATCACCTGGAATTCGCCACAGATGTCGGCCGAGGACATGGTCAAGGATGCCGAGCTTGCCATGCATCAGGCCAAGCGCTTCGGCGGCGACAGGATCGAGCCGTTCCGTCCGGCTTTCCGCACTGTCGGCACCGACAGGCTGCAGTTCGAATCCGACCTGCGCCGCGCCATCGAGCGACGCGAATTCACCCTTGCCTACCAGCCGATCGTGCGGCTCGAGGACGGCAGCGTCGCCGGCTTCGAGGCGCTGCTGCGCTGGGACCACCCGCGCCGCGGCATGATCCCGCCGGCGGATTTCATCCCGGTCGCCGAAAGCTGCGGACTGATCGTGCAGCTCGGCCTGTTTGCCATGCAGCAAGCGGCGGAAGACCTCGCCAGCTGGCAAAAGCAGATCGGCGACGCGCCGCTGTCGGTCTCGGTGAATTTGTCCAGCCGCCAGTTGATCCGCCGCGACCTGGTCAGCGACGTCCGCTCGGTCATCGCTCGGGCCAATCTGAAGCCGCGCTGCTTCCGGCTCGAACTCACCGAATCGCTTGTCATGGACAATCCCGAGCAGACCGCCCATGTGCTGACCAAGCTGAAGCAGCTCGGCATCGGCCTGTCGCTGGACGATTTCGGCACCGGCTATTCCTCATTGGCCTATCTGACGCGTTTCCCCTTCGACACCATCAAGATCGACAAGAGCTTCGTCGACGACAACACGCCCAAGCGCGCGGTGCTGCTGAAATCGATGGTCAACATGGCGCATGAACTCGGCCTGTCCGTCGTCGCCGAGGGCATTTCGGACGAGAGCGACGCGCTGGAACTGCGCCAGATGGGCTGCGAATATGTCCAGAGCTTCATGTTCGGCGCGCCGATGCCGGGCGACCAGGTGCTGAAGACGCTGAAAGAGCAGTATCCGCTGACGCAAGCGTAAACGGATCAGGCGTGTCCGGCCGCCAAGCTGAGATGGGCGAGGTCGATACCGATCGAGGCGAGGATCCGGTCGTATTTGCGCTCGATATCGGTGTCGAACAGAAGCTCGGCACTGGCCGGACAGGTCAGCCAGCCATTTTCTGCGATCTCGGTCTCCAGCTGGCCGGCGCCCCAGCCGGAATAGCCGAGCGCCATCAGCGCATGACGGGGTCCGCGGCCGGACGATATGGCGCGCAATATGTCGACGGTCGCCGTCAGGCAGATGTCGTCGGAAACGGTCAGCGACGATTCCACCCGATAGTCGCCCGAATGCAGGACGAAGCCCCGGCTGCGATCCACGGGGCCGCCATTGCGCACGACGAAATCGCGGGCCTGAGCCGGCAAGCGGATTGCCTCCTGCTCGTTCATGATGCCCAGTTGCACGAGCAAGTCCGGAAACAGCATCTGCTGCGTCTGGTTGATGATCAGGCCCATGGCGCCTTCATCGGAATGGGCGCAGACATAGATGACCGAGCGCGTGAAACGGTCGTCCTTCATGCCGGGCATGGCAATCAGGAACTGATCGTCGAGAAAGCCGCGACTGGCGACCGTCTTCTTGTGGCGCAACAAGTCCATGAAGGGAGCGTAACGCGTTTCCAAAGCGTCGAAAAGATGCGCCGTGCTGGATTCGACCAAAGCCTGTGGCGGCGGCTCGAACATTCTTCTCCCTCGAAGTCACGCAAATATGATACCGGCAAGGCCATGAAATCATTGCGCGGCCACGAACGGACGATCAAATCACCGCCATGCGAACCTTGAAAATCCTGCTGCTCGGCGCCGCCATCGGATCGGCCACCGCTCTTCCCGCCGCCGCCTCTTCGTCGGCGTGGTACAACAGCGAAGGCGGCAAGGTCCGGCTGGTTACATCAGGCAAAGCCGACGATGCCGGCCGCATACAGGGCGTTCTCGACATAGCGCTCAAGCCCGGCTGGAAGACATATTGGCGCGATCCGGGAGACGCGGGCGTGCCGCCGCAACTCGACATTTCGGCCAGCACCAACATCGCCGACGCCGCTCTGTCGTTTCCGGCGCCGCAGCGCCATGACGACGGCTATGGCAAATGGGCGGGCTACAACTATCCGGTCTCTCTGCCGGTGACATTCACGCTGGCGACGCCGAACCAGCCGGCGGTGATCGATGCCGACATCTTTCTCGGCATCTGCGAAACGATCTGCATTCCGGTGCAGACGCGGCTGACCGTCGACCCCGCCTCCGATCCGGACAATGCCGAGGACGCGGCGCTGGTGAAGGCGAGTTTTACGGCACTGCCTGCGCCCGCGAGGTCCGATTTCGGCATCAATGTGCTGCCGGGCGACCATGAGACGCTGATTGTCGAGGCGAGCTTTCCCGGCGATCCGGCGGCGGCGGACTTCTTCGTTGCCGGCGAGCGGGACTACATGTTCGGCACCCCGGCCCGCAGCGAAAAGGACGGCAAGCTGATTTTCACCGTGCCGATCCTCGACCGCCCCTCGACGACGCCGACCGATGGCGGGCTTCACTATACGCTGACGAGTGCGGCGGGCGCTGTCGAAGGGGTTCTGCCTTTCCCTTGATCCAGCCCATCGCAACGGTTGCAGGAAGCCGTTGGGTTCGCTACGCAAAGACACGTCCTTCCCCATTTTCCCAAGCGAGGAATCCATGACCATTTCCGTTGGCGACAAGCTGCCTGACGTGACCTTCAAGACGATGACCGACGACGGCGCCAAGCCGATCACCGGGGCCGAGATCTTCCCGGGCAAAAAGGTCGTTCTGTTTGGAGTTCCCGGCGCCTTCACGCCGACCTGCAGCAACAACCACTTGCCCGGCTATCTCGAGAACCATGACGCCATCCTGGCGCGCGGCGTCGACACCATCGCCGTCGTTTCGGTCAATGACGTCCATGTCATGGGCGCCTGGGCGCGCTTCACCGGCGGCGAGAGCAAGATCCTGTTCCTGGCCGACGGCAGTGGCGATTTCGCCAAGGCAGTGGGCCTCGACAATGACCTTTCCGCCAGCGGCATGGGGCTGCGTTCGAAGCGATTTTCGATGATCGTCGACGACGGCAAGGTCACCGCGCTCAATGTCGAGACCAAGCCCGGTGTCGACGAGTCCGGCGCGGCCCATATTCTGGGACAGCTCTGAACTTCAGTGCGCCTTCGGCCGTAACGGCGATGGCGCTTGTGGTTCATGGGTTGCTTTGGGGGGATCCTAGCGATGTTTGACATCTTCTGGCGCGCTATCGCGATCGGCGTCGGCGCCACCGTGCTGATGGATCTCTGGGCCATCTTCCTGCACAAGGCGTTCGGCCAGCCACGGCCGAACTGGGGGCCGGTCGGCCGCTGGGTCTGGCATCTCCGTGACAAGGTCTTTCACGACGATATCGGCGATGCAGCACCATACGCGCATGAAAAGGCGCTGGGTTGGGCCTTTCACTATTTTGTCGGCATCGCCTACGGCATCATCCTGGTGGTGCTGGCCGGAGCGGGCTGGCTTGCCGCGCCGACATTTCTGCCGGCCTTCATCCTCGGCATTGTCACCGTCGGCGCCGGCTGGTTCCTGCTGGCACCCGGCATGGGCGCCGGCTGGGCCGCCTCGAAGCGGCCCAACCCGATGCGGATCCGGGCGTTGAACCTGGTGTCGCACACGGTGTTCGCACTTGGGCTTTGGGGCACGGCGCTGCTGATACGATAAGCGCTTACGGCTGTGTCGGCCTGTCGATCGGCTGCCAGCCGTAGACAACGGAATGCGCGCCGATATCGTAGTAGTTGCCGCCGCCCGCTGGCTGATCCGCTTCTTCGTACCCGAGCCGCGCCGCTCCTGAAATTCAATAGCTCTGGGTCGAGCGCCGCACCTTCGCGATTGCCGGCGCAGCAGGCTTTGGCGCTGCTGCAGGCTTGAACGGGCCTTTCTTGAACGGCGCCATGCCTTCGCGCGCGAGTTCGTCGGCGCGCTCGTTCTCGACATGGCCGTCATGGCCCTTGACCCAGTTCCAGGTGACCTTGTGGCGCTTGTTGGCCTCGTCGAGCGCCTGCCAGAGTTCACCGTTCTTGACAGGCTTCTTGTCGGCGGTCTTCCAGCCGTTCTTCTTCCAGCCGTGGATCCACTTGGAAATGCCGTCCATGACGTATTTGCTGTCGGTGTGAAGCTCGACCGTGCACGGTTCCTTCAGCGCGTTCAGCGCCGAGATAGCAGCCAACAGTTCCATCCGGTTGTTGGTCGTCTCGGCCTCACCGCCGGAAAGCTCCTTGGTGCTGCCGTTGAAGCGCAGGATCGCGCCCCAGCCGCCAGGGCCGGGATTGCCCGAACAAGCGCCGTCGGTGAAGATCTCAACCTGTTTGCTCATGATATCAGGCCAATCCATATTCCGAAGGAGATTTGATCGCCCGGTGGAACCGCATCCTTCTGATGTATTCGGTCGGATCGCGTTTCATCACCAGCCCGCCATCGGGGACGGTCAGCCAGTCGTATAGCCGGGTCAGCATGAAGCGCAACGCCGAACCGCGCGCCAGCATCGGCAGCGCAGCCTTTTCCTGGTCGCTCAGGGGCCGGACGCTCTGGTAGCCGGCGAGCAGCGCCTTGCCCTTGGTCAGGTTGAAGGAAAAATCCTTCTCGAAGCACCAGGCGTTGAGGCAGGTGGCGACATCGTAGGCATAGAGGTCGTCGCAGGCGAAATAGAAGTCGATCAGGCCGGAGAGCTTTTCGCCGAGGAAGAAAACGTTGTCCGGGAAAAGATCGGCATGAATGATGCCTTGCGGCAGGTCTTTGGGCCAGTTGCGCTCAAAATCGGCAAAGTCGGCATCAACCTCGGCCGCCAGGCCCGGCTCGACCTCGTCGGCCCGGTCGCGCGCTGCGTCCCAGAGCTTGCGCCAGCCGTCGATGGCCAGGGCATTCGGACGCGTCATCGAAAAATCGGCGCCGGCCAGATGCAATTGCGCCAACGCCTTGCCGACCTCGGCACAATGCGTGGCTGTGGGCCGCCGCAACGAAAGCCCTTCCAGGA
>NZ_RZPW01000161.1:0-9730 GCF_003998455.1 Mesorhizobium sp. M7A.F.Ca.CA.001.08.2.1
CGCCGGGGGAATTCTTCGCCATGCTCGGGCCGTCCGGTTCCGGCAAGACCACTTGCCTGCGCCTCATCGCCGGCTTCGAGCAGCCGACATCGGGCTCGATCTCGATCTTCGGCGACCGCGCCGAGGGCGTTCCGCCCTATCGCCGCAACGTCAACACCGTGTTCCAGGACTATGCGCTGTTCCCGCATCTGAACGTGCTCGACAACGTTGCCTACGGGCTGATGGTCAAGGGCGTCGGCAAGGCTGAGCGGCACAAGGCGGCGGAAGAGGCGCTGTCACTGGTGCGGCTGCCCGGCTATGGCGCCCGCCGGCCCGGCCAGCTTTCCGGTGGCCAGCGCCAGCGCGTGGCACTCGCTCGCGCGCTGGTCAACCAGCCAAAGGTGCTGCTGCTCGACGAGCCGCTCGGCGCGCTCGACCTCAAATTGCGCGAGAACATGCAGGAGGAGTTGAAGTCGCTGCAGAAGGCGCTCGGCATCACCTTCGTCTTCGTCACTCACGACCAGGGCGAAGCGCTGTCGATGGCCGACCGCGTCGCCGTCTTCAACGATGGCAAGATCATGCAGATCGGCACTCCGGAAGATATCTACCAGCGGCCGAGGACCCGCTTCGTCGCCGATTTCGTCGGCTCCTCCAACGTGCTGCCGCCGGATTTCGTGCAGCGCTATTCCGGCCAGCATCGCTGGGGGAGTCTCCGCCCCGAATCCATTCGCGTCGGCCGCGCGGCCAAGGGGGTCACAAGTGGTGAAGGCGTGTCGGCCCGCCTCGTCTCGACCAATTATCTCGGCGCCACGACAAAGCTGGCGCTCGACGCCGACGGGCTGCGGCTGCACGCCATCGTGCCGGCCGGCATCGCCTTGCCGGCAGAAGGCGAGGCGGTTGTGCTGACCTTCAACCGCGAGCACCTGCATCTGATGGACGAGCCGGCATGAGCCTCGACGCCGCCATGGTGCGTGCAACCGCTCCCGCCATCCTGCCGGGTAGCGGCGGTCTGCGCGGCGCTCTGTCGGACCTTTTCTGGCGCAAGCCGAAGGTCCTGTTGCTGCTCATGCTGTTGCCTCCGGTTTTGTGGCTGGGCATCGTCTATATCGGCTCGCTGTTTGCGCTGCTGGCGCAGAGCTTTTTCTCCATCGACGAGTTTTCCGGCCTCATCAACCGCGAGTTCACGCTCAAGACCTATGGCGATCTGTTCCAGGCTGCCAATCTCGACATCATCCTGCGCACGGTGACGATGGCGGCTCTGGTCACGCTGGCCTCGGCCGTCATCGCCTTCCCCATCGCCTACTACGCGGCGCGCTATGCGCGCGGCCGCTGGAAGGCCTTGTTCTATCTCGGCATCATGCTGCCGCTGTGGTCCAGCTATCTGGTCAAGATCTACGCCTGGAAGCTGATCCTGGCCAAGGAAGGCATCCTCACCTGGCTGCTCGCCAAGCTGCATTTGTTGTGGGTTCTCGACGCTTGGCTGTCGCTGCCGATCGTCGGCGGCAATTCCCTGTCGGTATCGTTCACCGGCACCTTCATCGTCTTCGTCTATGTCTGGCTGCCGTTCATGATCCTCCCCGTTCAGGCGGCGCTCGAGCGCGTGCCCGGCAATCTGGTCGAGGCCTCGTCCGACCTCGGCGCTTCACCGGGACAGACCTTCCGCAACGTGCTGTTTCCGCTGGCGCTGCCGGGCATCGTCGCCGGTTCGATCTTCACCTTCTCGCTGACGCTCGGCGATTACATCATCCCGCAGATCATCGGCACCTCGCGTCTGTTCATCGGCCAGGCGGTCTATTCGCAGCAAGGCACCGCCGGCAACATCCCGCTCGCCGCCGCCTTCACCGTGGTGCCGATCGTCATCATGGGCTTCTATCTCTGGGGCGCCAAGCGCATGGGGGCCTTCGATGCGCTCTGATGGTTCCCAGTCGGCTCCGCTCGGCCTGAAGATTGCCGCCGCCTGCGGGCTGCTGTTCCTGCACCTGCCGATCCTGCTGATCTTCGTCTATGCCTTCACCACCGAAGAGAAGAGTTTCGTTTGGCCGCCGCCAGGGCTGACGACGCAGTGGTTCGCCGTGACCTGGAACCGGCCAGATGTCTGGCAGGCGCTGTCGCTGTCGGTCAGGGTGGCCGCGATTTCGACGGCGATCGCGCTCATCCTCGGCACGCTCTGTTCGGCGGCGGTGTCGCGGACAAGATTCTTCGGCCGTGAAACCATCTCGCTGCTGGTCATCCTGCCGATTGCGCTGCCCGGCATCATCACCGGCATTGCGCTGCGCTCGGCCTTTTCGCTGGCCGACATCCCGTTCTCGTTCTGGACGATCGTGCTTGGCCACGCCACCTTCTGCGTGGTCGTCGTCTACAACAACGCCGTCGCCCGTTTCCGCCGCACTTCCGGTTCGATGATCGAGGCCTCGATGGATCTCGGCGCCGACGGTTTTCAGACCTTCCGCCATGTCGTGCTGCCCAACATCGCCACGGCGCTGCTTGCCGGCGGCATGCTGGCCTTCGCGCTGTCCTTCGACGAGGTCATCGTCACCACCTTCACCGCCGGCCAGCAGCAGACGCTGCCGATCTGGATGCTGGAAGAACTGATCCGTCCGCGCCAGCGCCCGGTCACCAATGTCGTTGCCATGGTCGTCATGCTGGTGACGTTGCTGCCGATCCTTGCCGCTTATTACCTCACCCGTGACGGCGACCAGATCGCTGGAAGCGGGAAATGAAAAACAGCGAATAGGGAGTAGCGAATAGGGATCGACGGTCAAACCCTACTCGCTTTCAGCTACTCGCTACTCGCTTCTGTAAAGGGAGAAACCTTATGGACACCCAGATGCTGATCGGCTCGAAATTCGAGAAGGGCACCGAGACCGAGGAGCCGATCCTCAATCCAAAGACCGGGGCGACCATCCTCAACCTGCCCGAGGCCAGCCAGGCGCAGATCGAGGCGGCGGTCACTGCTGCCGAACAGGCGTTCGTCTTGTGGTCGCGCACCACGCCGGCGCAGCGCTCCGGCTATTTGCTGAAGATCGCCGACCGCATCGAAGCCGACGCGAAGGAGTTCGCCACGCTCGAGGCGCTCAACTGCGGCAAGCCGATCAACGCCGTGCTCAATGACGAAATCCCGGCGATCGTCGATTGCTACCGCTTCTTCGCCGGCGCCGTCCGTTCGATGCCGGGCGTCGTCGCTGGCGAATACATTCCCGGCCACACCTCGATGGTCCGTCGCGATGCCATTGGCATCGTCGCTTCCATCGCGCCGTGGAACTATCCGCTGATGATGATGGCCTGGAAGCTGGCGCCGGCGATCGCCGGCGGCAACACCGTCGTCTTCAAACCGTCCGAGCAGACACCGCTGACGGCGCTGAAGCTGGCAAAAATCCTTGCGGACATCCTGCCCGAAGGCGTCGTCAATGTCGTGCTCGGCCGCGGCGACAGCGTCGGCAACACGCTGATCAATCATCCCAAGGTCAACATGATCTCGATCACCGGCGATGTCGCCACCGGCAAGAAGGTGCTGCAGGCGGCCGCCAAGTCGGTCAAGCGCACGCATCTCGAGCTCGGCGGCAAGGCGCCGGTCATCGTCTTCGACGACGCCGACCTCGGCGCCGTGGTCAACGGCCTGCGTGCCTTCGGCTATTACAATGCCGGCCAGGACTGCACCGCCGCCTGCCGCATCTACGCCGGCAAGAAGATCTACGACAAGCTCGTCGCCGATCTCTCCTCGGCCGTCTCGACCATCAAGTACGACCGCCCCGACGATACCGAAAACGAAATCGGCCCGCTGATCTCGCGCCGCCAGCGCGACCGCGTCTCGAGCTTCGTCGAGCGCGCCTCGGAACTGAAACACATCGAGATCACCACCGGCGGCAAGCCGGGCGAGGGCTCCGGCTTCTATTACCAGCCGACCGTCGTCGCCGGCGCGCTGCAGGAAGATGAGATCGTGCGCCGCGAAGTGTTCGGCCCGGTCGTCTCGGTTACTCGTTTTTCGGAAGTCGACGAGGCGGTGAACTGGGCCAATGACAGCGACTACGGCCTGGCGTCATCCGTATGGACCAAGGATGTCTCGCGCGCCATGGCGACGGCCGCCCGCCTGCAATATGGCTGCACCTGGATCAACACCCACTTCATGCTGACCAACGAGATGCCGCATGGCGGGTTGAAGCAGTCCGGCTACGGCAAGGACATGTCGCTCTACGCACTGGAGGATTACACCGCCGTGCGGCATGTGATGGTTGCGCATGGCTAGTTTTGCCTTGTCCCCTTGTGGGAGAAGGTGGATCGGCGCGTAGCGCCGAGACGGATGAGGGGTGTTCCAGCTTGACGCCAGCTTACCCCTCACCCGGGTTGCCAACCGATTTGTGAAGGACAAATCGGGGCAATCCGACCTCTCCCACAAGAGGAGAGGTAAGACCGCAGACCACTACTCCACGATGCGATAGATATTCCACAGGCTGGTGCCAGACACGACATAGGGCTCGATCTCCTTGCCCCATTTCGCGTGCGCGTCGATCTTGCCGATCTTGGCGAAGAACGCCTCCAACTGGGCCAGGCTTTCGACCTGGTGATGGGACTCGACCGTCGCCTCCCGCGCGCCGATCGAACCGGTCATGATCTGGAATTCCAGCTCGTCGAGGCCGACCTGTGACCCGATCTCGCGTTCCCATTTCTTCAACAGGTCGAGCACGGTCTGCTTGTGTCCGAACTTGGCGTCGATCTGCCATCTGGCGCTGAACATCGTCTTCTCCTCCAGGTTGCGGCCCAGGCCGCGGTTGATCCACGGTTGTTGATCTACTCGTCCCAGGCCTGCACGACGGTCTGTCTTGCGATCCGACCGTTCTTCAGCTCCAGCATCGCTGCGCAGAACACCTTGGTGCCGTCCGGATAGGCGCAGGCCTGGGTGAAGGCGAGGCTGTCGCCGTCGGCGATGGTGGTGTCGACCTTGTGGGTCATCGCCCGGCTGCAGATGTCGTCCCAGAATGTGGTGATCGCCGCGCGCCCGCGGATTTCACGCGGCTTGCTCGGCGGGTTGTTGCGGTCGATCACCCGCACCAGCGCGTCTTCGGCATAGAAGCTCGACAGCATCTTGCCGTCACGGGTTTCGATCGCCTTCTTGATCGCGGCGCCGTCCACTGTTTGGGTCTTGGTCAGCATTTCATCCTCCATTGGCCCGTCTTCCGACCGGGCGGTTGATGGTCGATGTGCCGTCCGGCGCTCATCGCCGGGCAGTGGTTCTTACTGCGACTTCGCCTTGACGGCCGCGAATACGTCGTCGGTCTGCTTCTTGAAGGTCGTCAGATCGACCTGGCTGCCGTTGAGCATCGTCGACCAATGGCGCACGATGGCGGACATCGCCACCGCCTCCTTGATCTCCTCGTCGCTGGCGCCGTTGAGCTTGGCCGCCTCGGTGTGGAAATAGATGCAGTACTGGCATGGGATCTGCGCCGCGACGGCGAGGCCCAAAAGTTCCTTGGTCTTGCCGTCAAGCGCCGTCTTCGGGTTGAGCTGCACGCCCTTAATCTCGGCCCAGGCGCCGGCGACGGCCACATCCGGCAGGGTCTTGAACATGTCCGGCACCGAGCCGAGCGTTGCCTCGATGTCCTTGTAGGCGGCCGCCGCGGACGCGTCCTCGGCCTTTGCGGGAGAGATGGCGAACAACGCGCCAACGCTTGCAGCGATCACAAGCAATTTGAGTGTCCGGTTCGACTTCAGCATTTCCTCCTCCGTTCGCAGCGCCTTTTCCAGCGACATCCGCCTAGCCTGCGTGGAGAGAATTGATAGCGCTTACCCGCCCATGGCCGCTTCGCCCGAAAGCGCCATGGCTCTCATGGCCCGTGCGGGCCAGGGTGCCTGGCCGAAAACGCCGCCGCCGCCGCCCGCGACGGCAGATCCAGCTTGAGCAGTATGTTGGCGACATGGCGCTTGACCGTGTGTTCGCTCAGCCGCAATTCGGCGGCGATCGCGGCATTGCTCTTGCCGTCGGCGACGAGGCTCACCACCTCGCTTTCGCGCGCCGTCAATGCGGCCGGCTCGGCGGTCTTGGGTTTGGGCCGGCAGGCGGGTTCCAGATGCTGTTCGGACGTCGCATGGACCAGCGCCAGCGGCTGCTCCAGCTCGTCGACACTGATGCGCCCGGCGTCGGTGAAATGCAGGCCCGACCCAGCCGCCAGATCGGCGATCAGACGCGACGCGATAATGTCGCCGCGGCCGGCATGGGCGGCCAGTTGCATTGCCACCCGCGCCGTCGTCCCAACGGGTGGACCGCGCACTTCGATCTCGCCGACATGCGCCCCTTGTGCGCTTGCCACGCCGATTTCCTGCGCCGCCTCGCGCAGCGCTGCCGCGCAGCGTATGGCGCGTGCCGGGCCGTCGAAGCGCGAAATCATCAACTCGCCATGCAGGCCCACAGAGCGCCCGCCATGGCGCCCGACCAGCAGCCGCCAGGTTTCCTGGAAGCGTTGGCTGCGTTCGCTCCACATCCGGTCGCCGAGCCGTGCCGTGTCGTAGATGCGTGTCACCAGCAGTGCGGCCAGCACGCGGTCTACTTCGCCCACGGCGCGTTCGCCGGTCAGGAATTCCTCGATCAGGTCGGCCACCCCATCGACATCGCCGGTCCAGATCGGATGGTCGCGTCCGGGAATCTCGACCAGTCGGGCGCCGGGGATCTTCTGTGCAAGGAAGCGGCTGGCGTCGGGGTCGACCCGCGCATCGTTGCGGCGATGGATTACAAGCGTCGGCGCGCTGATCACGCTCAGGATATGGCGGATGTCGACGTCGGCGTTCATGCGCGCCAGCGCCGCCGCCGCCGTCGGGCTCGCCGACAATCGTTCGAAACGTGCCCACCACTGGGCGAAATGCGCGTCGTCGACCCGGCTCGGCGCGAAATGGGGCAGCGTGGCGCCAGTGCCCCAGGCTGTCTCCGCCATCTCGATGAAAGCGTCGAGGCGTTCGGGCGACATCACCCATTTGTGGAAATGCGCATAGCCGCCATAGAGCGCCAGCGCCCGTGTCCGCTCCGGATAGGTGGCGGCGAACAGCATTGCCATCGGCGCGCCTTCGGAGGAGCCGAGCAGCGCCGCACGGCCGCTGCCAGCGGCGTCCATTACCGCGCGCACATCGTCTATCCGCGTCTCGAGACTGGGCAGGTTATGCGCGTCGACACGGTCGGACAGGCCGGTGCCGCGCTTGTCGAACAGGATCAGCCGAGAGAACGCCGAAAGCCGCTTCAAGAGCCTGGTGTAGCCCTCGTCTTCCCAGTGCAGGTCGAGGTTGGAAATGAAGCCCGGCACGAAGACGAGATCGAACGATCCCTGCCCGACCACCTGATAGGCGATCCGCACATCGCCGCTACAGGCGTATCGCGTCTCGATCGGCCTCACGAGATTTCCACCCCGGCCTGACGATTTCTGGTCGTCAAACCATAGCAGAACAGCGCAGATTGCGGCAGCTTAAACTTTAGCGATTGTGAATGTAAGTTGGCGCGGCTTGGCGGCTATTCCTGCGAGGCGGCGACGTCGGCAGGGGAGGGCTTGAGCCCGAGTTTGAGGTCGGCCGCAGCCGGCGTGATCGGTCGCTTGATCCTGGCGGAGGCGGCCACCACCAACTCGTTGAAGTTCCCGGTGCCGTCGTCCAGCATTTCGAAGAACTGCCGCCGCATCCTCGGCTCCCAGAACTTGTTGATGTGCTCGGCGACGCCGGCAATGCCTTCCTCGCGCGGCTTGGAATGGAAGAAGTCGGCGATCTGGTTTGCCATGCGCACCAGCTTCTCGGCAGTGCTCATAATGTGTTCTTCGTCATGCGACATGCTTGGCAACTCCGCAAATCACCCGGTCGGGGTGGGTGAAAATATCAAAATCGTCGCCGCGAACCAGCGCCACCAGCGTCATGCCGGACTCTTGCGCCGTGCGGATGGCAAGGGCGGTCGGCGCCGAGACGGCGATGATGAAGGCCGAACCGATAGAAGCCGTCTTCTGCACCATTTCGACCGAAACCCTGGATGTCACCACGACAGCACCGGATGCGCCCTCGATGCCGGCTTTGGCCAGCGCACCCGCCAGCTTGTCGAGCGCATTGTGACGGCCGACATCTTCGCGCGCCATGACGATGCCCTTGCCGGGCACATAGAAGCCGGCGGCGTGCACGGCTCCGGTCTCGGTGTGCAGCGGCTGCACTTTCGACAAAAGCTTGACCGAACGGACAATATCGTTGGCATCAAGCGTAAGCTTTGACACACCAACCGCATCGACCGAACGCATCGCTTCCTCGATCGATTCGATGCCGCAGAGCCCGCAGCCGACCGGACCCGCGAGCCTTCGCCGCCGCGCTTCGAAGCGCGTGTTGGCTCGGTCCTTCAGCCGGATCTGGATGTCGATGCCGGCGCCATGGTCCTCGACCTCGATGGTTTCGATCTCCTCCGGCGCAGCTACAATGCCCTCGGTCAGCGAGAAGCCAAGCGCGAAATCCTCGAAATCGGCCGGGCTTGCCATCATCACCGCATGCGTGGTGCCGGCAAAGGAGAACGCCACCGGCGTCTCTTCCGGCACCATGCGGTTCGCCGTAGCAGTGCCGCTGGCGCGGTGCGCCAGCCGCGATACCTGCGTCGTGGCTTTGCGCCGCGCGCTCAAGACTACTCCGCCGCCTGCAAAGACGCGATGCGCCGGCTCTGCTTGGCTTGCTCGTCATAGTCGCGCTGCCATTCCGACGGCCCATTGGAGGCGCCGACCTGCACCGCCGTCACCTTGTATTCCGGGCAGTTGGTCGCCCAGTCGGAGAAGTCGGTGGTGATCACGTTGGCCTGCGTGTCCGGATGGTGGAACGTCGTGTAGACCACGCCGGGCGACACCCGGTCGGTGATCAGCGCGCGCAGCGTCGTCTCGCCCGAGCGGCTGGTCAGCCGGACCCAGTCGCCGTCGCGCAAGCCGCGGTTCTCGGCGTCGTGCGGATGAATCTCCAGCCGGTCCTCCGAGTGCCACATGCTGTTGTCGGTGCGCCTGGTCTGCGCGCCGACATTGTACTGCGACAGGATGCGGCCGGTGGTGAGCAGCAGCGGGAAGCGCGGCCCCGTCCTTTCGTCCGTCGCCACATATTCGGTACGGATGAACTTGCCCTTGCCGCGCACGAACCCGTCGATATGCATGATCGGGGTGCCGAGCGGCGCCTTCTCGTTGCAGGGCCATTGCACGGACCCGACACGGTCGAGCAGCTCGAAGGAGACGCCGGCGAAGCTCGGCGTGGTCATCGCGATCTCGTCCATGATTTCGGAGGGATGCTTATAGTTCCAGTCCAGCCCGATCGCGCGGGCAAGCTCCTGCGTCGCCTCCCAATCGGCGTAGCGCGCCTTCGGCTCAAGAACCTTGCGCACCATGTTGATGCGGCGCTCGGCGTTGGTGAAGGTGCCGTCCTTCTCCAGGAAGGTCGAGCCCGGCAGGAAGACATGCGCGTAGTTCGCCGTCTCGTTGAGGAAGAGGTCGTGCACGACGACGCATTCCATCGCGGCAAGGCCGGCTGCGACATGCTTGGTGTCGGGATCGGACTGCAGAATGTCTTCGCCCTGGATGTAGATGCCCTTGAAGCTGCCGTCGACGGCGGCGTCCAGCATGTTGGGGATGCGCAGGCCGGGTTCGTCGTCCAGCTTTACGCCCCACAAGGTCTCGTAGATATCGCGCACGGCTTCGCCGGAGATGTGGCGATAGCCCGGCAGTTCGTGCGGGAAGGAACCCATGTCGCAGGAGCCCTGCACGTTGTTCTGGCCGCGCAG
>NZ_RZPW01000162.1:0-9551 GCF_003998455.1 Mesorhizobium sp. M7A.F.Ca.CA.001.08.2.1
TAGTGGCAGCGCCATCCAAATGGGTCTTTTCTAAATGCGGCTCAATTACCACAATAACACCAATACTCAAAAGGTAATCAACCGCCTGTCGGGGGCCGTCGTCGAATTTTGACAGCTCCACAAGCCGTCGGACCCAATCCAAATCTAACGAAAAGAAATCTCCTTTTAGGTTCTTCTTTTTTGTGCGTGCGATCTCGCAAACTCGAGCGTGCCAGGCAAGAAGCGCCTGGCTGTCAGGCAAGGAATTCGCTCTCACTACCTGCCGGTGGAGAAAATTGCTCCAATTCTCGCCGATACTTTGAACCACGTATCTTTGCGCTGCAACCTCAACATCTTCAGGTTCGCTGATATCGGGTCGAATCCATTGCCGCCGCAACATTTCTTTATAGGGTAATTTGTTTAGCTCTATTGGTCCTCTGCTAACCAGTTCAACAAGGCCCGCTTCAAGGTTTGCCTCGATTTTGATACTCACGTTCAGAACGTGGAATAAATCATAAAGTCTGCGGAGGCTAACAGTGGCGTAGTTTTCTGCCTCGTACCTCTGGATCTGCTGCTCCTTAAGTCCCAGCAATTCCGCAAACTGACGCTGTGTTAAACCCCGAGCTAGCCTTGCCCGCTTCAGTATGTCTGGCAAGCCCTCGACCTGTGTCGCATTGAAGGTCTTAATCTCGCCCGATCGAATGCCAGCATACGCAGACACGTCCGACCGCAAGCGATTCAGAGTTTCACGGAGGCTTTTCTTACGAAGCTCTATTACGGACAGTTCGATGCCAGTTCGAAGCGCGTCCCAACCGTCGAGCGACTTCAAGCTCGCTATGACGCGTTCTATTCTCGCATTTAGTAAACTGGCTTGACGGTCATTGTCGGGAATCATGCCCCAACTTTGACACATCAATTTCGTTGCGTCAATGAAAGCAGAAATAGAACTCGGCGCCGGTGAACTTCCGCCACTTCTCACGCCACCGCCACACACTCGATCTCGATATCAAACTCCATCGGCCATGAAGCCACCGGCACAAAACTCCGCGCCGGCGGGTTCTCGCTGAAGTACCTGGCATAGACCCGGTTGATAGCGTTGTAGAAGCCGGAATTGACGGCGTAGATGCGCACCATCACCACATTGTCCAGCGAGGTGCCGGCCGCTTCCAGGCAATGTTTCAGCGCCTTCAGCGACGCCTCGGTCTGCACCTCGATGTCGCCGCGCACCATCTCGCCGGTCACCATGTCCACCGGCGGCGTCGCCGAGATGAACACGAAGCCGTTGGCCTTCACCGCTGTCGAGCACGGCAGCCCGAGCGCCCGCACCTTGGCCGACATGACGGGCACTTCGATGATTTCTTTTTTCATGGCAGTTCTCCCTGAGTTGCAGGGAGCTTATCCCGGCACGGGCGGAACGCCAGAGCGCCGTTCTTCCCTTCTCCCCCTGTGGGAGAAGGTGGATCGGCGCGTCAGCGCCGAGACGGTTGAGGGGTGTTCCAGCGGAGTGAGACGTTGGCGTTCCCTGGAACACCCCTCATCCGTCGCCTTCGGCGACACCTTCTCCCACAGGGGGAGAAGGAAGATGCTGAGCTAAAGAAAACCGATGAACCGTCCGGCGAAAAGCACGGACGTCCACAGCAGCATCGAGAGCACGGCGAGAGCGGTTCCGCCGGCCAGCTCGTCGCCGCCTGTTGCGCGGCGCAAGCGCATGAAGGCGAGGAAATTGACGCCGGCGAGAAGGATGAGTGCCATCTTGGCGAGGAAAACCGGCATCGCCGCATAGGTGCCCGCCTTGACCGAAAACAGCAGCGAGCCTGTGACGAGCGCACCCGCGAACGCACTTAATGCAATGCGGCGCAGCAGCGCGACGAATGCGGCTTGCGGCAGCGAACGGAAGGCGCCGCAGATCCTGAGGTCCATGAGAACGACGCTGGTCAGCAGCGCACCGATCGACATGATGTGGAGCGCATTGACTATGGGATAGGCGACGAAGGAAGCCTTCAGCCACCGCGCCAACGCAAGATGCTCAATGCCGGCGAGGAACTCGGCCATTTACGCCGGCGGCACTCGGTCGGGATAGACATCATAGGTTTTCCCGCCGACGATGACGCGGACAGCTTTCATGCGCTTTTCGCTCGCCTCCACCGAGCGGTTGCCGATCGCGGTCACCTCGTCGCCGACCTTGGCCACCTCCTCCGTGAAGCCGGCGGCGATGGTGCGTGATGGCGGCGCCATCTCCACCCGCCAGGCCTCACCCTCGGCGTCGACATCCAGCGTGGCGTGCGGATTGCCGATATAGATGGCCGTGATCTTGCCCTTGAGTTCGAAAAACCCATCCTGTGTCCACGACCAGCCGTGATGGGCATAGGCCGCGGTGCCGGCGGCAAGCATCACGGCCGCCGTCAGCGTGACGCTGCGAATTGCCTTGAACTGCATCGCTCGTCTCCTCGGTTCATCCCGCAGGCACTTGAGAGTAGGACACGGCGCGGCAACGTCAAATCATATCGAGCGAAAGACTGGACCGCCAAGCGCCCGCCCAATCGCCGGCATGACGCCTTGTTAATGACACCCATGCGCGCCACTCTCTCTTTCCTGGCCGTTCTTCCCCTGGGCTGAAGATCGGACTCCCATCGGAAACGAGGCGAACATGAGCAGCATGAGAGACCGTCAGGAAGGCTTCGAAAAGAAGTTTGCGATGGACGAGGAAACGAAGTTCAGGGCCATGGCGCGCCGCAACAAGCTGCTCGGCCTGTGGGCCGCCGAACAGCTCGGCAAATCCGGTGCTGACGCCGACGCCTATGCCAAGGAAGTCGTGCACGCGGATTTCGAAGAGGCCGGCGACAACGATGTGTTCCGCAAGGTCCGCGCCGACTTCGACGCGGCAGGTATTTCTCTGTCGGATGCCCAGATACGCACCGCCATGGAAACCCTGCTGGTGACCGCGGTCGAGCAGATCAGGTCGACCTGAGCGCCGCTCAGCCTTGATCGGTAGGGCGTGCCGTCCTTAAGGCACAGGGCCACATTGTGGTGTTGGTTGGCCAAGCGGGCTGGCTTCCATCGTAGCGCTCTACGGCGCCCCCCTCTGTCCTGCCGGGCAGGACAGAGGGGGGCGCCATAGTGAACCGCCCTCACCCCTGATGCGCGGCGGCCAGTTCCTTCACGTGTTTTTCGTGCATCTGCAGCGTCGGCAGGGTTTTCTTGGCGAATTCCTTCATTGCCGGGTCGTCGCCGGATTTCGCATAGCCGCTGAACAGCGCGACGGCTTCCTTGTGAGCGTTGGTCTGCATCTCGATGTATTTGGCCTGGAATTGATCGCCGCTGGCACTCTTCAGCTCATCGAGCATCTTTTGCTCCTTGGGCTGCAGGGCCGGACCGGACGGTGCGGTGGCCGAGGTTGTCTGGCCCTGGGCAAGCGCCGCCTTGAATTCCTCGCCGGCCTTGGTGTGATCGGCGATCATCTGTTTGGCGAACGCCTTGACGTCGGCGTCGGTTGCCTGTTGCTCGGCGAGCTTGCTGGACTGGATCTCGAACTCATTGGCGCTCGGCACCGTCTTGATGAAGGTCGAAGTGTCGACCTTCGTCGTGGCGGCGAGCGGCGTGGTCGTGGCGGTCGTGTTCGACTGGGCAAAGGCCGGCGCGCCGGCAAGCAATGCTGCTGCGGTCAGAAGGGTAAGCGTCTTCATGGCATGTCTCCGGTTGGAATTTGTCCCTCGGACACTCCAACGTCGCTTGGGCACTCCGGTTGCAGCTCATGAGGAAGAAGCCTGCGCGTGTCGCCTCGATCGCCCCGCTATATCCGTGCCTGACTCGAACGCTCGTCGCTCCCCTCATTCGCCAATGCGACTCATGTTCCTCAAAGCCATCCGAACTGACGCGGCGGCTGACCAGAGCTACCTTTCAGTGGCAGCAAGCCTCGCCATATTGCAGCTGCTCGTTCCAGTTCGGGCGGCCTTCAGGCGTGAAATCCATCAGGTTCCAAAGCGTTTCGCAGGTGCCGAGGCCACGCGGATCCTGACCGGGCTCCGTCGGTGCGAAATCCAGTTCCGAACTCCAGAAATGGCGTATGCCGTCGGGGTCGCGGTGAAACACCGACAGCAGCGGGATCTGTGAGCCGTCGGCCGCCTCCGCATTGTAGTCGCGCTTGAAGCTGTTGGCCGCCGAAGACACCAGCCGCATGTTGCGCCAGCCCCGATCTCGACCGAGCGTGACCAGGTTTTCGAGCCCGGTCTTGCCCACCACCGCGAAATTGAAGCCGGCCGCCTGGAGATGCCCGACCGCGCCGTCGAACTGATCGAGCAATGCCGTGCAGGACGGACATGGCTGGTCCGGTCGGGCGAGCTTCGCCGTGCCGCCGCTGGTCGCCACATCGCGCTTCTCCTGCGGGTGGCGCGGGAACATCATGTCGTAGAGGATCAGGCTGTCCTTGCCGGGCGCGAACAGCTCCGACAGCCTTGTCTTCGCGGGCTTGCCGTGGGCATCCAGTGCGTCGAATTCATAGTCCTGGCGGATCAGCCCGCCCGGCGGCAGCGCGCGCCGGGCGTCGGCGACCTCTTCCATGGCGCGGCGCAGCTCGATTTCCTTCTTCAGCAATTTTTCGCGCGCGGTGCGGTATTTCGCGGATTCGTTGGGAAAGGTGATCATGATCGGCTCCTTCAAGTCGCGGCGCCGGCGTCCCGGCGCGGTTGCTCTGCGACCCAAGGACGTTTGGCGGTGATCGGCTCCGACATTTATTGCGCATGGTGATATGTCGTAATCCCTGTTCGGGCAGCGTGATCCGGGGGACGAAATGCACGACGACGAGACCGATCTGCGCTGCCCGCAAGTGGTGGCCGACAATGCCGCCAAGGGCCTCAGACTGCGCGGAGAATTCGGCCGCGGCGGCACCGAGATCGGCGTCGCCCGCGCCACCGAACTGAAGAACCGGGAAAAGCTCGCGCCCTCCACCATTCGCCGCATGGTCAGCTATTTCGCCCGCCACGAGGTCGACAAGCGCGGCAGGAACTACGGCAATGAGCAGAACCCTTCGGCCGGCTACATCGCCTGGCTGCTGTGGGGCGGCGATGAAGGCCGCACCTGGGCGCTTGATCTCAAGCAGAAGATCGGCAACGCGCCGGACATCTGACAACGGTCCGCACTACGCTGACCGCTCCTCACCCCTTGACCCCGCCGGCGGTCAGGCCGGAGACGATCTTGCGCTGGAAGATCAGCACCAGCACCACCAGCGGCACCGTGACGATCACCGAGGCCGCCATGATGTTGCCCCAGGGGATCTCGAACTGCGAGTTGCCGGAGAGCAGCGCGATCGCGACCGGCACGGTCCGCTGTGCGTTGTTGGAGGTGAAGGTCAGGGCAAACAGGAACTCGTTCCACGCACCGATGAAGGCCAGCAGGCCGGTGGTCGCCAGCGCCGGCCACATCAGCGGCAGGAAGACCCGGGTGACGATGATCCACGGCGTGGCGCCGTCGAGGATCGCCGCCTCCTCGACCTCGACCGGCAGGTCGCGGACGAAGGTGGTGAGCACCCAGACGGTGAACGGCAAGGTGAAGATCATGTAGGAGAAGATCAGCGCGAACAGCGAATTGTAGAGGCCGAAGATGCGGACCAGTTCGAACAGCCCGGCCAGCAGCGCCACCTGCGGGAACATCGACACCGACAGGATGATGAACAGCAGGGCCGAGCGGCCGCGGAATCGAATGCGCGCCAGCGCGTAGGCTGATGTGACGCCGAGCAACAGCGACAGCGCGACGACTGCGCCGGAGACGAAGAGCGAGTTCGCGAGGTTGCGCACGAAGGCGCCCTCGATCAGCACATTCCGGTAATTGGCGAAACTGATCGTCGTTGGCCACAGATCAGCCCGGAACAGATCGGTCCCGGATTTCAGGCTGGTGACGATCGCGTAATAGAACGGGAACACCGCGACGAAGACGATTGCCCCGACCAGCAGGTAAAAGGCCGTGCGCTTCACGATCCACATCTCAGCGGTCCCCGTCCAGGCTGATCCGGCCGATCCGGATGGTGACGATGGTAAGCAGAGCGAGAATGAGGAAGAGCAGGGTCGAGGCGGCGGAGCCATAGGCGAACTTGTCGAACTCGAACAGGTTCTCGCGGGCGAACACCGACATCGACTTGGTGTGCACATTGTTGGGTGTCAGCACATAGACCAGGTCGAAGATACGCAGCGCATCGAGCGCGCGGAAGATCACCGCCACCAACAGCGCGGGGCGGATCAGCGGCAAGGTCACCCGCCAGAAGATCTGCCAGGGGTTGGCGCCGTCGAGCCTGGCGACCTCGATGATCTCCCTCGGCAGCATCTGCAGCGCGGCCAGGATGAGCAGCGTCATGAATGGCGTCGCCTTCCAGATATCGACGATGAGGACCGCCGCCATCGCGGTGTCGGCGTTAGCCGTCCAGGCGATCTTGGTGCTGATCAGGCCAAGATTGAGCAGCACCACATTGATGATGCCGAACTGGTCGTTGAGCATCCATTGCCACATCTTCGCCGAGACGATCGTCGGGATCGCCCAGGGGATCAGGATCGCCGCCCTGACGATGCCGCGGCCTGGGAATTCGGCGTTGAGAACCAGGGCAACGATGGTGCCGAGGATGGTCTCGCAGGTCACCGAAATGAGGGTGAACCGCACCGTGTTCCAGACGGCACGCCACCAGACAGGGTCGACCAGCAACCCGTCATAGAGGGTCCGGCCGCTTGGCATGTGAAGTACCGAAAAGTAATTGGCGAAGCCGACCCATTGGCGCGCGTCGAGATCGGCCAGCGAGGCGTCGGTGAAGCTGAAATAGACCGTGCGGGCAAGCGGCCAGCCGGCCGCCGCGGCGAGCACCAGAAGCATTGGCGCCAGGAAAAGCCACGCCGAGCGAACGCGCTGTGCCCTCAACGGCGCGTGCGCGGCCTTGGCTGTTTCCGGTTTCATCCCTGTCATCTCGCTCCGCTCGCTGCGGTCCCGCCGGCCGGCTGTCCCAGTATCGTCACCAGCCTCGGCCCTTCAGCTTGGTCAGCGTCGCTTCGAGGTCGGCTAGATTGTCGGCGGCAGTGCCGTCGCCCGAGAGAGTGTTGTGAACGGCGTTCCAGAACTGGCTCGACGCCTCGTTGTATTTGATCCTGGTGGCGGCCGAGGGGCGCGGCACCGCATTGAGAAAGATCTGCTTCCAGCGCGGAATAATCGGGTGTTGCCTGGCGATGTCGGCATCGTCATACAGCGCCTGGATGGTCGGCAGATTGGACGTCTTCAGCGCGCGGTATTTCTGCATCGCGGGCGAAGCGATGAACTTGACCAGTTCGATCGCGGCATCCGGATGCTTCGAATATTTGGAGACCGCGAGGTTCCAGCCACCCAACGTCGCGACCGGTCGGGCGCCTTCGCCGGTGCCGGCCGGCAGCGGCGCCACGTCGAACTTGCCCTTGATCGGCGAGCCCTCGCCGTTGCCGAGCGCATAGGCATAGGGCCAGTTGCGCATGAACACCGCGTTGCCGGTCTGCCAGACGCCGCGCGATTCCTCTTCCTGGTAGGCGAGCACGCCGGGCGGCGCGATGGTCCCAACCCAGCCCTTGACCATATCGAGCACCGCCGCCGCTTTTGGATTGCTGATGGAGATGGAGCCGTCCGGCTCGATGATCTGGCCGCCGTCATTCGACATCACCCATTCGAGCGCGTCGCAGGTCAGCCCCTCATAGGCGTTGCCCTGAAAGACGAAGCCCCAGATATCCCGATTGCCGGCTGCACGTTCCTTATCCATGACCAGCCTGGCGGTGTCCGCCAGTTCCTTCCAGGTGGCCGGCACCTTGGCGCCATATTTGTCGAGGAGATCCTTGCGGTAGTAGAGCGCCGGCGCATCGGTGAAGATCGGCAAGGCGACGAGCTTGCCATTGACGGTCTGCGACTGGATGATCGACGGGAAATGCTCGGCCACGATGTCCCTGGTCGCTGCGGTCAAATCGACGAGCTGGCTGGCGAGCTGCGGCGCCCAGATCACGTCCGTCTGGTAGACGTCGATGTCGCTGTTTCCGGCGGCAAGCCACAGCCGGTACTGGCCGAACTGGTCGGTCCCGGACGTCGGCATGACGACGATGTTGACCTTGTTGCCGCTGTCTTTCTCGTAACGGTCGAGGATCTCGCGCAGCACCTTGATGCCGTCGCCGGTATCGCCCGACACCATCGACAGCTCGACGGCCCGCGCCGGCGTACCAACCAGCATGGCGGCGACGCCGAGCGCCAGGAATGCGTGAGAAAACTTCATGGTGATGGACGTCCCTCCGCGGCCGGCCACGGAAAATCCTCCCACGCGCCGCCAGCTTGTCAGGCCCTCACCTCCCATTGAATGCGAAGCGGCGCTTTGGGTTCCCAAATCGCGCCGTTCCTGCGTGAGGCGACACCCATCAGGGGTGTTGAGATTCAGGTCAGGCCGAGTCGAAAATGGTGGTTTCCGAGAACCGGAGCGGAGCGTACTTTTGGGTACGTGAGCACCGGAAGCGCAGGAAGCCATCATTTGCAGGCCGGCATCACCTGAATCTCAACACACCCTAGCCTTCCCAGGCGACAGGCATCATACCCAGCCGCTCATAGAGCCGGACGGCGGCGGGATTCTCGACCGTGTTGGTCTTGAGGTCGACATGGTCGGCGCCGCGTTCGCGAAAAACGGCGAAGGCGTGCCACATCAGCGCTTCGGCAACACCCTTGCCGCGCGCCTCGGGATGAACGGCAAGATCCTTGACGAAGGCGCGGGTCCAGCACAGCGCCGCCGCCGCCAGCCGGCCCTTGGCGTCGATGACGAGGAAGCACAGCGCCGGGTCGAATTCGGGATCGTCCGCGATACGCGGCCACCACTCGTCGAACGGACCATCGGCGCCGTCATCGAACACTTCCGTCAAAAGCGCATGCAGGGCGGGCGCGTCACCAGGCTCGAAACTGCGCATGACAAAGCCGTCGGGCCAGTGCGGCGGAACCAGCGTCTCGTCGAGGATCTTGCGCAGCCGGATGTCGTTCAGGGCCGGCGGGCGCGGTTCAGGCATCGCGCTCAGGCGTCGGGTTGCAGGCGACGGCGCTGGCGGTCGCGGCCAAGGCCGGTCGCCTCGAGCAGGCCCTTGCGCTTGGCGTCGTAATAATAGCCGGTCTGATAGAGCCAGTCGGCCTTCTTGGCGTTGCCGCCGGCCACCAGCCAGGCGCCGCGCAGATATTTGACCGCGTATTTTAGATTGGTTTCGGCGTCGAACAGGCCCTTGGCCGGTCCGTCATAGCCCATGCCGCGTGCCGTCGCGTGCTTGATCTGCATCAGTCCCCAATGGCCGTTGTTGTAGGCTTTCGGGTTGAAGGTGCTCTCGCGGTTGACGACATGGCGCACCAGGTCCACCGGCACCTGGTAGATCGCCGCATATTTCTCGATCAGCCGCTCGACATCGCCACGCACGCCCGTCGCGTGTTCTTCTTGCACGGGCCCTGCCGGAAACTGGACCAGGGCCGCCGGGTTCTGCGGCACGACATAGGCGACCTGCTGGACGCCGGGCATGCGGTCGCCCTTGGCGGTTGCCGGCACGATCAGCCCCGCGGTCGTATAAGTC
>NZ_RZPW01000163.1:0-9550 GCF_003998455.1 Mesorhizobium sp. M7A.F.Ca.CA.001.08.2.1
TTGTGATGCCGAACGTCGCAGCTGTCGAACTGACATGCAAAGCCACCGTTTCGCCGGCGCGATAGGAAAACCGGTCGCTGTAGCACCAGATCTCGCCGCGCTCGCCATCCATGCCTGGCCACTCGTAATAGTGGCCGCGCACCGCGTGGCGGCGCTGCTCCGGCGTCAGTCCGAAATCGGGGAATTCCGTGTTTGGGCTGGTCATGGTCATCCTCAGGCGGAAAGATATTTCTTGAGGAAGCTGCGCGTGCGGTCCTTCTGCGGCGCGCGGAACATGTCGCCGGGCGGGCCTTCCTCGACGATCACGCCGCCATCCATGAACAGCACCCTGTCGGCCACTTCGCCGGCAAAGCGCATCTCATGCGTTACGATGAGCATGGTCATGTGTTCGGCGGCAAGCTGTTTCATCACCGCGTTGACCTCGTCGACCAGTTCCGGATCGAGCGCCGAGGTGGCTTCGTCGAACAGCATCACCTTGGGCTGCATCGCCAGCGCACGGGCAATGGCCACACGCTGCTTCTGGCCGCCCGAAAGCCGCGAGGGGTAGGCGTCGATCTTGTCGGCGAGCCCGACCTTGGACAAGAGGCTATGCGCCAGCGCATGCGCGTCACTTTTGGTCATGCCTTTTAGGATGATCGGTCCCATGGAAATGTTCTCGATCACGGTCAGATGCGGGAACAGATTGAAGTGCTGAAACACCATGCCCATCTGCTGGCGCACCTTGTTGATGTGCCGCTCGAAGGCATGGCCGTGCAGCTTCTGGTTGACCTGCACGCCGTCGAGCCAGACTTCACCGGAGTCCAGGGATTCCAAATGGTTGATGGAGCGCAGCAGCGTGCTCTTGCCGGAGCCACTCGGGCCGATGATGGCGACGATCTGCCCGCGATCGACCGACAGGCCTATGCCTTTGAGGACCTCGACGGCGCCAAACGATTTGCGCGCGCCGCGAACCTCGACCATTGGCCGCTGCGTGCTCATCGGGAAACCTCCACATGTCTTTCAAACCGACGCAAAGCCGCCTCGAGCACAAGATTGAGAATGTAATAAAGCGCCGCTGCGGTGATGTAGAACTCGAACGGGCGGAACGTTTCGCTGATCGCCAGCTGGGCCGAATGGACCAACTCGGCGATGCCGATGACCGAGACGATCGAGGATTCCTTCAACAGCGCGATCAGATTACCGCCGATCGGTGGTGCCGTGTTGCGGATGGCTTGCGGTATCACGACATGGCGCAGCGTCTGCCACTTGCCGAAGCCGATGCTGCGCGCACCCTCCGTCTGGCCGACATCGACGGCCACGATGCCGGCGCGGATGATGTCGGCATTGTAGACGGCAAAGTGCAGGCCGAGCCCAACAATGCCGGCGGCAAGGGCAGGAATGTCGATGCCGATCTGCACCAGGCCGAAATAGATCAGGAACAGCTGCAACAGCAGCGGCGTGCCCATGAACACCCACATGAGCGCGCGCACGGGATAGGCAACGATCTTAGGGGCGTAGAGCACGATGACCGCGAACAGGATGCCGCCGACGAAGCTGAGTGCGCCCGCCGAGACCGTCAGCACCGCCGTCCACCAGGCACCAATCAACAGAAGGTCCCAGTAGGGCGCGACGACGGTGAAATCCAAACCTTGCATCGTGCTCTCCGGTCAGACGATGGCGAAGCGTTTGTCGAGCAGGTCGACGATCCGCGCAACCGCGTAGACCATGATCATGTAGAGCAGGGCTGCAACGCCGAATATCTCGAACGGCTTGTAGGTGGAGCCGATGAAGCGCTGGGCGGTGTAGGTCAGTTCGACGACTGAAATGGTCGACACAAGTGCTGATCCCTTCAACAAAGCAACCGTATTGACCCCGAGCGGCCGGATCATCAGCCGTGCGGCCTGCGGCAGCACGACCTTGCGCAAGGTCTGGAAACGGCTGAAGCCTATTGTGCGGGCGGCCTCCGTCTGGCCCCTGTCGACCGCGACCAGCGCACCACGGATCGATTCCGCCATATAGGCGCCGATGTTGAGACCGAGGCCGATAACGCCGGCGGCGAACGGCTCCAGATTGATGCCGATCTGCGGGCCGCCGAAATAGAGCACGAAGAGCTGGATCAGGCACGGCGTGCCGCGAAACAGGCTGACATAGAGCGTGCCGATGGTCCGCAGGATTGCCGATTTCGACATCTTGGCGGCCGCGGCCAATGAAGCAGCCGCGAGGCCCAGGATCAGGGCCAACACCGTGATCTCGATCGTCACCAAGGCGGCCTCCACGAAGAACGGGAAGACGCGCTGCATCAAGGAGAAATCCATGAAAGGGTCCAGCAGGAGTAACGCTCGGCTTCAGGCGGCTTTGCTCGCCTGAAGCCAGGAGAGATCAGCGGATGTCGCTGCCGACCCACTTCATCGAGATCTTTTCGTAGCTGCCGTCCGCCAGCATGTCGTCCAGCGCCTTCTGCATCGCAGCCTTGAGCTCCGGATTGTCCTTGCGGATGGCGATGCCGATGGCAACAGCGCCGCCTTCGATATCGGGCGTGTTGAGCTTGCGGACCTTCTCGCCCGTCTCCTTGACGGCAACCATGACCGGAATGTTGTCGACGACTATCGCGTCGACGCGGCCGGCCCTCAGCTCCAGCAGCAGTTCCGGCAGGCCCTTGTAGGTACGGATATCCCAGCCGCCCTTTTCGCGCGCCCATTTCTCATGCGTCTCGCCCAGCGTCACGCCAATGGTCTTGCCCTTGAGGTCGTCGAGGCTCTGCACTTTCGACTGCTCGCTGACGAAAACGGCGCGGCCGGCGTGGTAGTAAGGCCCGACGAAATCGACCACCTTTTCACGCTCAGGCGTGATCGTCATCGAGCCAACGACGGTGTCGTATTTGTTGGCGAGCAGGCCGGCAATGATGCCGTCCCAGGCCGTGGTGATGATGGTGCCCTTGACACCGATGCGCTCGGCGATGGCCTTGCCGATATCGGCGTCGAAACCGACGACTTCATTCTGGTCGTTGACGAAGTTGAAGGGCGGATACTGACCGCTCATGGAAATCTTCAGCTCGCCCGCCGCCTTGATCTTTTCGAGGTCGTCGGCCCTGGCCGAAACGGCAGTGAAGGTCGACGCAAGCAGCAGGGCCGCAACGGCGATGCCGGAAAATACTCTGTTCATCTGATTTCCTCTCCTCTGGATGGCGCGCAAGGTTTGTTCTTGGGAGGCGTGCAGACGCTTTCCTGTCATCAATGATTGCCTTTGCGGTATCATTGCGCAAATAGATAATGGGAATAGAGAGCATAGATATCAGGAATGGCACTTCCACGCCCCGAACGGCTGGTCTGGGATCTCGACTGGAACCTTCTGCGGACATTCGTCGTCATCGCGGAGGTGAAGGGCATCACGCGAGCTGCGGAGCGACTGAACCTCAAGCAACCCAGCGTCAGCAATGCTCTGCGGCGACTGGAGGACCGGGTGGGCCGGCGTCTGGTCGAGCGCGACGCGACGCGCTTCGAACTGACCGAGGTCGGGCGGCTTCTCTATGAGCAGAGCGTCGAGGTGTTCGGCACCATATCGCAGTTGCCGCTGCTGATGCGCGGCATCAGCGACGATGTTACCGGCCATGTGATGATCGCGACGGCAAGCCATGTCGTCTCGCCGCTCTTTGATCAGGCGCTGTCCGAGTTCCACAGCAACTACCCGCACGCCAGCATCACCATTTCAGTCGCAGCAAGCACCGAAGTCGCCAAGCAGGTGAGGGAGCGGCGTGCTTCCTTCGGCATCTGCCTGGTCAGCCAGCGCGATCCGGCGCTGGAATATGCGATGGTCTACCGCGAGTTCTTCGGCTTCTTCTGTGGGCCGCAGCACAGGCTTTACGGGCAAACCGGGCTGACGCTGACCGATCTCCGGGGCGAGCCCTCGGTATCGTTCCAGACCGACCACATCTCGGATGCGTTGCGGCCGGTCGCGCTGTTGCGCAGCGAGGCCCGGCTCAACGCCGATGTCGTCGGCGTGTCCTCGAGCCTGGAAGAGGTGCGGCGCATGATCGTCGCCGGGTTGGGCATTGGGCCGCTGCCGCTGCACGTCGCGCGGCGGGATGTGGCGGATGGAATGCTGTGGCGGCTGCCGCCCTATGACGCGCCGCCGGCCATCGACATCTTCCTGCTGGTCAATCCGGACAAGGTGATGAACCGCGCCGAGAAGGCGCTGCTGTCAGGGCTGCAGACGCTGATTGCCGACACGCCCCTCGAGGACCGCATCTACATAGGCTGACGGGCGGAGACAGGCTTATTCGATCAGGAAGGCCGAAGAGCGGTCGCGCATCGGCTCGTCCAGAGCGACCGAGGCGCGCGCGGCAAGGTCGAAGCGCACGCTTGTCGTCCGGCTCGATGCGCGGACAATGCCGTCGAGCGAGCCCAACATCACCTGTTCGAAGGTGATGGAGGTGCGGCCGATCTTCACGACATGCGAGCGGATGGTGATGAGCGCACCGGCTTTCGTTTCATGCCGATAGTCGATTTCGGTGCGCACGTCGGCCCATCCGATCTGCGACGCCTGGTTGTCGTCCTGTCCGGCGATATGGCCGAGAAGCTGGAAGCTGGCATCATCGAACATCGCCGCGTAGTGACGCACATTCACGTGCCCCATCACATCGCACATCCAGGGATGAGCGACGCCGACAAAGGTGACGAGAGATTTGCTCATGGGGATTTGCTCCGTGGCCCTCGACGATCGCGCAGACGCAATATCGAAACGCGCGACGACAGGCAAACGATCTGCTGTCCCTGGCATCTTCGAACCGAGAATGGCCTTCGGACTTCGTATTCGTTAGCCGCACCCTTGGCCACCTCCATCAAACGGACTATCTCAGGGGTGGCGGCGTTTCCGCCACGGGGGTCGGCATGCTCAGAGTGCAAAAGGTCAAGGTCGACGAGATCTACGTGCCGACGGCGCGCAAGAAGACGCTGCATCCCGAGACCGTCCGCCATCTCGCCGAGGACATTCTGGAAAACGGCATGAAGACGCCGATCCAGGTCCGCCATGACGGCAAGCGCCACATCCTCGTCGAAGGCCTGCACCGGCTGGAAGCGGCAAAGTGGCTCGGCGAGACCGAGATCGAGGCCTATCTGGTGCAAGCCAAGCGCCACTGAGGCTTTGGCCCATCGATCACTTCGTCATCCTCGGGTCTCCGCGACGGAGCTGCGTTCCTGCTCCGCCCGTGGATGACGAAGGTGAGTGACGCCTCGGGTCAATCGAAACGGTGTCGCAAAATTTTCGCTGGCCGATGTCGGCTTGCGGTTCATCGGCTCGTCCTTGGGACGGAAGCCAGATCAAACGCAGGACGCCATCATGACCACCAAGCTCGACATCGCCCCCACCAACGACCGCGAACTGGTTCTCGCCCGCATCATCGATGCGCCGCGCGAGAACGTCTATCGCTGCTGGACCGATCCGAAACTGATCACGCGCTGGTTCTCGCCAAAACCGTGGACGACGCCGCGCGCGGAGATGGATGTGCGCGCCGGTGGCTCGAGCCTTGTCGTCATGGCCAGCCCGGACGGCAACGAGTTCCCCAACCCAGGTGTCTTCCTCGAAGTCGTTGCCGGCAGGAAGATCGTCCTCACCGACGCCTACACTGAGGCTTGGCAGCCTTCGGAAAAGCCGTTCATGACCGTCGCGCTGACCTTCGAGGACGAGGGCAACGGCAAGACCCGCTACATCGCTCGGGTCAGGCACTGGAGCGTCGCCGACCGCGAACAGCATGAGAAGATGGGGTTCCACGAGGGCTGGGGACAGTGCGCCGACCAGCTCGAAGAACTCGCCAAAACGCTTTGATCCGCATAACGCCTTGATATCGACAGGAGAGGAGATCGATATGTTCAAAATCCTGTTTCTCGCCATTTTTGCTTCGGCCGCAGCACTGCTTGCCTGCCCGGGCATCACCAATGCAGAGGAGACAAAACCTGCCATGACGACTGAAACGAATGCACTGCCGAAGCCGGAAAAGTCCGGCCTTCTGACGATCAACGGCCTGAACTACTACTATGCAATCTATGGCAAGGGCGAGCCGCTGCTTCTGCTGCATGGTGGTCTTGGCACCACGGATATGTTCGCGCCGATCCTGCCGAAACTTGCCGAAAACCGCACCGTCATCGGCGTCGACCTGCAGGGTCACGGCCGCACCGCGCTGGGTGACCGACCATTCACCGTGGAGGCGATGGGCGACGACATGGCCGCCATCGTCAAGGCGCTCGGTTACAGCCAGGTCGATGTCATGGGCTATTCGCTGGGCGGCGGCGTCGCCTTCCGCATGGCCGTCCAGCATCCCGAAGCGGTGCGCCGCCTCGTCCTGGTATCGACCGGCTACGCCACGGACGGCTTCTATGACGAGATGCGTCCGCAGCAGGCACAGGTGAGCGCAGCCGCGGCTGAGTTCATGAAGGACACGCCGATGTACAAATCCTACGTCGCGGTGGCGCCGCATCCGGAGGAGTTCCCGAAGCTCCTCGATGCGCTGGGCGGCTTCATGCGTCAGCACCGCGATTACTCGGCCGATGTCGCCAAGCTGAAAATGCCGGTCATGCTGGCCTATGGCGACAGCGATATGTACAAGCCCGAGCACGAGATCAAGTTCTACCAGATGCTCGGCGGCGGTCTGAAAGATGCGGGCTGGATGCGCGAGAACCTGTCGCAGAACCGACTGGCGATCCTGCCCAACCGCACCCATTACGACGTCTTCTTCGCCCCGGAGCTGACGGCCGCCGCGCTGCCGTTCCTAAACGGCCAGACCAAGGTCAAGACCTGGGACGAGGTCGTCGGCGAAATGGAGTGAACGCCAAAACCGCCGGCTGTTGGCGGGCAGCCGGCATTCCGTGGCTCCATGACGGCTTTCGGCGTCATGGCTTCATCCCAACTCGCATCAGCACAAGCGATGACATTGCATCAAAGCTTTTCAATTGACCCAATCGGCCCCGCCGATACGTTGCGCGCCTATTCTCTCCCACCAGTGGATCCAGACAATGGCAAGATATGAGGGCGGATGCCTGTGCAAGGCGGTGCGCTACCGCGCGGACGCGGCTCCCATCAACGAACGCGTCTGCCACTGCCGGCTTTGCCAGAAGGCGATCGGCGCCGCCTTCAACGCACGCGTGCTGTTTCGCATCGAGGACGTGACGATCGATGGGCCGCTGGCGACTATAGGCTCTTCACCGGATCTCAAGCGCGGCTTTTGCCCGAGCTGCGGCACAACGCTGTTCTCCCGACGTGATTCCGCAGGCATTATCGGCATCACCACCGGTTCGCTCGACGATCCCACGGTTTTCAAGCCGCAAATGCATATTTTCACGGCCTCGAAGCAGCCTTGGCTGGTGCTTGATGACGGCCTGCCGAAATACGAAGGCGCCCCTCCGCCAGGCTAATTTTTCCCTTCTCCCCTTGTTGTGGAAGAAGGTGGATCGACGCGCAGCGCCAGGGGAAGGGAAGAGCGCAAGCATGGCCAAAATTTAATCCAAATCGACACGAGATAGCCGGCAAAGCGTCATTGGCGAGCCATCTTTGTCGTCCTATTTAAGGGTCGCGGGTACGGCATTCGAGGAGACGACGGATGAACGACAGCATCAGCACCCTGGACGAGCTTTTGAGCGATCCGATGGTCCTGCTTGTGATGGAGCGCGATCGTGTGCGTCCCGAACAGGTGCGCATGCTGCTCGAACGGGCTCGCCGGCCTTCGACCGATGAGCCCGAAGTGCCGCCGGCGCATGTGATCGCCAGGACATGCCAGAAACTCTGGCTCTGCCCGTAGTCGCTTTGCGATTTTCCCTGTGTGCCTCAAGCCGGCCCCAAGGTGGGCCGGTTTCGAACGGCGTGCACCTCGGCGTGCCAGCTTACAAATCCGTAAATTGATTATCCGGCCCATGACGATAAGGCTTGCCCGGGATTGACCTTGGGTCGGTCCACCCAACTCCGATCTCTCATGCATGGAATTCGATTTTGGCCGATATCTGCACCCAAGGCCTCGACACGGGCTTCGTCGGCCTGGGGTTCGCCAAGGTGGCGTTCCTCGGCGTGGTGCAAGGCATCACGGAACTGCTGCCAATTTCCTCGACTGCCCATATGCGCATCGTGCCGGCCGTGCTCGGCTGGCAGGATCCTGGCTCCGCCTTCTCCGCCGCCATGCAGCTTGCGGCCCTTGCCGCGGTGGTCAGCTATTTCTGGAGCGACGTCAGGGATATCCTGTTTGGATCGCTCGACGCTCTGGCGCGACGCGATTTCGCCGACCGGCATTTCAAGCTGGCGCTCTGGATCGTGCTGGCGACGATCCCCATCGTCATCGCCGGCGTTGCGCTGTCGGGCCTGCTCAACGCCTGCAATTCGCCGCTGCGTAGCCTGACGGTGATCGGCTGGGCCTGCATCGCCATGGCTATCCTGCTGGCGCTGGCCGAGATCTTCGCCCGTCACCGGCGCAGCATGGGCGATGCGTCACTGACCGATGCGCTGCTCGTCGGTATCGCCCAGATCGGCGCGCTTGTCCCCGGCGTCTCGCGCTCGGGCTCGACCCTGACAGCGGCACTGGGGCTCGGTTTCAAGCGGGCCGAAGCGGCGCGCTTCTCGTTCCTGCTCGGGCTGCCTGCCATCGCGCTCGCCGGCCTCAAGGAACTCTGGGAACTGCACAAGGTCCATCTCGACGCCCATGGCTGGTCGGTGCTTGCTGTCGGGCTGGTCGTCGCGTCGATCTCCGCCTTCTTCGCCATATGGGGGCTGATGCGCGTGCTGGAGCGTTTCTCGGCTTGGCCGTTCGTCATCTATCGCGGCCTGCTCGGCATCGTCTTGTTGTCGAGCGTCGCCATGGGATGGCTCGTCTGAGGCAGTTCCACAGTATCGCTTGAAACGGGCTATATCCGTACCGGACCTCGAACTTCGATTCCGGTACGCACATGGATTTTTTGACCCTCCTGCAATCGGTGCCACTGTTGCTGGCGATGGCCAAGGGGGCGCTGCCGTCGGTGGCGGCGCTTGGCGCGTCGTTCGGCCAGTGGGTTGTCTCGCTGCCGCCATGCCGGGACTTCACCTTCGAGGCGACCAGCTATCTCGTTTGCGAGGTCGATCCGAAACGATATCAGCTCGAGCTGTTCTGGAAGGATGCGGCGGGCAAGCCGTTTCAGTCGCTGCACAATCTGCATGCCGCGCAACAGGCGATCGGGCGCACGATGCTGTTCGGCATCAATGCCGGCATGTATCACCCGAACCTCGCGCCGGTCGGTCTCTATGTCGAGCGCGGCCAGGAGATGGCGTCGGTGAAAACGGGTTCGGGAAGCGGCAACTTTTCCCTGCAGCCAAACGGCATTTTCTACATACGCGACGGCAGGGCCGCGGTCCGCGCCACCAGGGACTTCGTGAAGAGGCGCCCGACCGTCGACTATGCGACGCAATCGGGGCCGATGCTGGTGATCGACGGCAAGCTGCATCCGAAATTCCAGGCCGACGGCACTTCGCGGAAAACCCGCGACGGTGTCGGGGTGCGAAAGGATGGCGTCGCGGGTTTTCCGCGAAGTGCCGTCGGCCTGGAATTTCGGATGCAGCTTGCCGT